>CAZKCU010000001.1:150766-282485 GCA_964551595.1 uncultured Candidatus Saccharibacteria bacterium | reverse complement strand
CTAAGCTTCTATTAAAATTAGCCTGTGTCTTCAAATTCTCTTTTAGCTTACTATATTCTTGCTGTAATTTCAAGGTTTCAGCCGGACTAACCCAATTTTGAGCTTTTGCCACCTCAAAGAAGCTATCCAAAATCTTTAAATCTTCTAAAATTTGCAGAGACCCAGTCTCTGTTTTTTTTGAGCTTATATTCGTATATTCGTACTGATTCGTAATTCGTAGGAAGTTAGCTAAAATCTCATCAGCCAATTCTCTTATTTTATACCTCAAAGGTTCTTTTTTGGGAAAAAGCAAAGTCAGGCGATAAAGATTAGTAGTAAGTTGGATTAAAAAAAATTTATCCATAATCAATGGTTATAAAAAACTATACCAAAAATAAAAAAGAGGGTCAAAATACCTCCGAGGGACGGACGACGCCAGAAACCTCCGCAAGGGGGTTTTTGGTTTATAAAAAAGAAAAGAAAGAAAAGAGAACCCCGACTTGGCGTCAAGGGAGACACACCTAAAATTGACTATTGACTTTTGTATTTTTTGTGATATATTTAAATCAAGAGCGATGTAACTTTTTCAAATAAGTTCGTAAGTTAAAAATTTAATATTGAAGGAAATATATTAAAAAGAGAAAAATGAAAGAGGGTGAATAAAATGTCTTGGTGGGTATGGTTAATTCTTGGTGTCGGATCTATTTTTGTTGGATTTATAATGTGGCATGGCATAGGTTTTTGGAAATTTTGGAAGTCAATAGAAGACAATGATATGAATAATATGTGTATTAGGAGGTGAGGAAGAAAATGAAAAAATATGCCTTAAGCGTGGAGGAGCTGACATTATATTTTGAAAAAGAGAGTTTGCGTAAGGGAGATGTAGTAATAATTAAAAGGAGCCAAGTGAAAACTTGGAAAAATAACAGGAGAGCAATAAACAAACTCTTCTTTAAAAAGGGCAAAAGCGAAAAAAGAAGAGACAGAAATGTAGACAACTACGAAATAAAGTTGAAGGTTGGAAATGAGATTGGCTACAGAGCGCCTGAAAGCGTCTCAGATACATACCAAGCATTTAGCGCTTCTATTATAGCGCCTCCATTATCTGAAAAAAAAGGTCGAGAAATTTAAACTCGACCTTTTTTAAATTTGAAGCTTGTTATATTAACGTATTTGAGATTAGAAGCCGGCGAATTGTCTAATTTTGGAGATGGGAATGGCTGTGACTTTTCCTTCTTTGTCAATTATATTCAGCCCCAGGGCATTGCCTTCAATATTAAATAGGGGGCTTCCCGAAAGAGTATTTTTTTCAAAGATGTTGGTTTCAACAGAATTTCCATCAAAAATTTTGACAATACCCTCATTTACTGCTTTTTTGGGAACTCCCTCTTTCCCAAAAATCACACCCATCAGAAAAACTCTCTCCCCTAACTTTATTCTTTCTAAATCAACAAATCCAGTAGCGGGAAGATTAGTTTCTTCGATTTTTATCAAGGCTAAATTTTCTTTTAAATCTCTCTTTAAAATTTGAAATGAGGGCGATTTCCCATCCCAGAAAAAAGTGACATCTGAGCCCGAAGGAACCAAATCAGCCAAAGTTACCATCAGACCATCTGAAGAAACAATTAACCCTGAACCCTCTAAAATTTTTCCGGTTTTTGTTTTTGTCTTCATTCCGACCACCGCCTTCTCTACTTTTTCAATAGCGTTTCTTAGAGCAACATTTTCTTCAACTGTAATTTCTTTTCTTTCAGTAACATAAATTGGCCTCTGTTCCAGCTCGTATTTGTAAAAAAGAGGCCTTTCCACGAAATAAGGCCAGAAAATTTGATCGGCGAAAATTCCCCCAATCATTCCGATAATAAAAATGGTCAAAATTTTAAAAATATTTTTCAACATTTCAAATCTCAGACAGTAATTTTTTCCCTGTGGGATTTAGTTTTAATTAAGTCTTTCGAAGTCAGAAATTTAATTTTATCCTTCTCAAGGTCAATCACTACCCTTTCTCCTTCTTTAATTTCACCAGAAACTATTTTTAAGGATAAAGGGTCGAGAATCAATCTCTGGATTACTCTTTTTAGGGGCCTTGCTCCCAAACTTTGGTCAAAACCTTTCTCTGCTAAAAGTTCTTTGGCAGAATCTGTAATCTTAATTTCAAGTTTTTTATTTTTCAAACGTTCTTCAACCTTTGAAAGTTCAAGTTCAACAATTTTTTTAATTTCCGGTTTTCCAAGATAGTTAAAAATAATAATCTCATCAATTCTGTTTAAAAATTCCGGCCGAAAATTTTCTTTTAGAGCCTCCTGGACTTTTTCTTTCAGGAATTCTTTTTGGGACAAATCTCCTCCTTTTTCTAAAAATCCTAGAGTTCCCATCTTGGCAATATATTCTGAACCAACATTTGAGGTCATAATTAAAATCGCATTTTTAAAGGAAGCCACCCTGCCCTTGGCATCAGTCAACCTCCCATCTTCAAAAATCTGAAGTAAAATATTGAAAACTTCAGGATGAGCTTTTTCAATTTCATCAAGCAAAATTACGCTGTAAGGCCTTCTTCGAATTTTTTCAGTCAGCTGGCCTCCTTCCTCATATCCAACGTAGCCTGGAGGAGAACCTATCATTCTTGAAACAGTGTGTTTTTCCATATATTCTGACATATCCAATCTAACCAGGGCATTTTCATCATTAAATAAGAATTCAGCCAAAGCTCTGGCGGTCTCGGTTTTCCCTACTCCTGTCGGACCCAAAAACATAAATGAACCTAAAGGCCGCTTTTCCTCAGAAATTCCTGCTCGGGAGCGCCGAATAGCATTAGAAATTGCCAGAATTGCCTCTTTTTGACCAACCACCCGCCGAGAAATAATTTTTTCCATCCTTTCCAGTTTTTTGGCTTCTGCCTCCAAAAGTCTAGTTACTGGTATTCCTGTCCACCGAGAAACAGCCTGGGCAATATTCTCTTTTGATACCTCTTCTTTCAAAAGGGGCCGATTTTTTTGCAAAAGCCCTAATTTTCTTTCAGCTGCCTTTAACTTTTTTATTAATCCTGGAATTTTCCCATATTTTATTTCAGCCATTTTTTGAAGATTAGCTGCTGCCTGTTCTCTTTCAAGCCCAAAGCGAGCCTCTTCTATTTCTTTTTTCAGATTTTTAATTTTGGTAATGGTTTCTCTCTCTGATTTCCACTTTGCCTCAATTTCTTTTGCCTTTTCTTTTAAATCGGCTAACTGGCGAGGAATCACCTTTTTTCTCCGAGTTTTTTTCTCATTTTTTATTGCTTCCCTTTCAATTTCCAATTTTTGAATTTCCTTTTTTAAATTATCTAATTCAGTTGGCTCTGACTCAATTTCTAATCTCAAAGAGCTCATTGACTCATCCATCAGGTCAACGGCTTTATCTGGCAGAAATCTATCAGTAATATATCTGGCGGCTAATTGGGCGCAGTCCTCCAAAGCTGAATCTGTTATCTTTACTCCGTGATGTAATTCATATTTTTCTTTAATTCCTCTTAAAATCAAAATTGTATCCTCAATTGAGGGCTCGGTAACATAAATTGGCTGAAACCTTCTTTCTAAGGCTGGATCTCTTTCAATATATTTTTGATATTCTTTCAAAGTAGTAGCTCCAATTGCTCTCAGTTCGCCTCGGGATAAAGCTGGTTTTAAAAGATTTGAGGCGTCAATTGCTCCTTCGGCCGCCCCAGCCCCTACTAATGTATGAAGCTCATCAATAAATAAAATATATCTACCCGAGGCCCGATTGATTTCTCTAAGTAGAGCTTTTACTCTATTCTCAAATTCTCCACGATATTTTGTTCCAGCTACTACTGCCCCTAAATCCAGAGCAATTATCTCTTTTTCTTTGATGCTTTCCGGGACATCCCCTTTGACAATTCCCTGAGCCAGACCTTCAACAATAGCGGTTTTTCCAACTCCGGCTTCCCCAATTAAAACTGGATTATTTTTTGTTCTCCGGGAAAGAACCTGCATAAGTCTACGAATTTCTGTGGCCCTACCAATCACCGGGTCAAGTTTCCCCTGACGGGCAAGGGAAGTTAAATTTCGGGCATATTTTTCAACAACCTGATATTTTGATTCCGGCTCAGGGTCAGTAATTCTCTGACCTCCTCGAATTTCAGCTAAAATTTTCAACGCAGTTTCATAATCTAATTTGCCAAGCTCTAAGGTTGCAGCTCCGCCTGACTGCAAAAAGTTGGCTTTTTGCAAAATCTCTTTGGCTTTTGTCTCAGTAACAAGTAAGGCTAAAAATAGATGCTCAACTGAAATAAATTCATCGCCCATCTTCATTGATTCTTGTCTGGCCCGGTCAAGGACTTTAGCCATATCCTGAGTTAAATAAAATTGTCCAAAGGTTTTGGGGGTAACAACTACCGAGATTTTATCTAAAGCTATTTTTGTTTTTCTTTTTAACCCCTCAATGTCAACTCCTAATCTCTGAAGCAAATTTAAAACCACACTTCCTTCCTGAGAAAGCAAGGCATATAAAAGATGCAAGGCATCTATCTGCTGCTGACCCTTTTCCTGGGCAACGTTTTGAGCAGAAAGTATAGTTTCTTGGGCTTTGTGAGTAAAGTTAATACCGTTCATAACTATTTATTTTATCAAGAAAAGTGAAAAAGTCAATCACTTTTCTCGCCAAGAGTTACCTCAATAGTTTTTTCCTTATTGGCTCTTAAAATCTTCAAAGTAACTATATTGCCCGGATTGTAAAGCATTATGATTTTTGCCAAAGGATTCTCGGGAGTTATTTTTTCGCCATTAAATTCTAAAATTATATCTCCTTCTTTCAGACCAGCATCTTGGGCAGCTGAGCCCGGGGTAACGGCTGACTCTCCTTGTTCCCCTTGAATAATCCAGGCTCCATAATTTACTGGTAAATTATTTTCAAGCTGAATTTTCTCAGTAATTAAAACATATCTGATTCCTAAAAATGGATAGACAATTTTCCCAAAAGCCTTGACCTGCTCAATTGCCCTTTTGGCTTTATTGATTGGAATGGCAAAACCAATATTTTCAGCCTCTAAAGCCATAGCTGTATTTATTCCAATTACCTCCCCTCTTAAATTTAAGAGCGGACCCCCGGAATTTCCTTTGTTAATTGCGGCATCCGTCTGAATAACATCTTCAATTGTCTCCACTATTCCGCCGCCAGTAGCTGTAACCCTGCGACCAAGCCCGGAAATTACTCCTACTGAAACAGTATTTCGAAACTCTCCCAAAGCATTACCAATGGTAATAACTGTCTGGCCAATTTGCAATTTTGAAGAATCACCAAGTTTTACTACTTTAAAGGACTCATCAGTTTTTTCAATTTTAATTATCGCCAAATCCTGAACCGGGTCCCTTGCTAAAACTTTAGCTGAAAATTTTCTGCCATCATTGGTTAAAACGGTATAATCAGCCTCTTTATCTAAAACAAGATGGCGATTGGTTAAAATCATTCCCTCAGAAGAAATAATAAAGCCAGTTCCTCCCCCAATCTCTCTTTTTTCAACTCCTTTTTGGCGATATTGAGGAATTTTAAATTCAAAAGGGCCTGGCCCAAAAAACTCTTCAAAGTATTCTTCAATTACGGGAAGATCTTTACTAATAATGATTGAGACTACGGCCGGAGAAACTTCATTAACCGCTGAAATTATCTTCTCTTCTTGAGAGGTTTGCGGTAAATATTCTCCAATTGGTTCCTGACCAGAATTATTTTGGTTTTCAATCCCTGATAATCCAAGTTGGGGAAACTCAATATTCAGTTTTTGAAGATAGTCTCTTATTCCAGAATAAAAATAACTGCTAGAAAGAGCACCAGCTAAGAATCCAAAAGAAGAGGACAAAATTATAGTTAAAATTATAATCCAGAAAATTCGGTTTTTCAGAAATTTTGGCCAGGAAATTTTTCTCTGCCCATAAACTTTTAAATTAGAGAGGACTTTTAGCATCTTAAATTTTGGTAATTTGTGCATTGGTATATAAATTATTTTAGTTTGTTTTTTTGATTTTTTAAATAGTACCCAAACCTATATCTAAAAATATCTGATTTAATTGGGCCTAAAAAAATCAGATGAAGTCCGGCTAAAAGATATTTTAGATAAGTTTTGAATCTTCCGTCTCGTTCAAATCTCCGAGAAGAAGTTAAAATGGGTTTCATTTTTATAAAACCGAACTTTCCATATTTTGCTGCCTGTTTTGCAAAATAATGGTCTTCTCCAATTGTAATTTTTTCATCAAATCCTCCGCCAACCTTTTCAAAAATTTCTCTTTTGACTAAAACTGCATTTGTGGCAAGGGGAATTTGAGTAAAATTGACGAAGTTATTATAGATTCCGTAAATAATTTTATCGATTTTTTTCCCATTGGGATAAATTGGAAAGGAAACTATTCCTAAATTTCTTTTTTTAAATTCAAAAATTAATTTTTCGAAAAACTTTTCTGGCAAATAAATATTATCGGCATCCATAAATAAAAATATCTCGCCTTCAGCTATTTTTGCTCCCTCATTTCTTCCTTTGGCTGGAAGTCCACCTTTTGTTATTTTACAGCCGTATTTTTTGGCAATTTCTATTGTTCTGTCTTTAGACCCGGCATCAGCTACAATTGTTTCATAACCTCCGTTGAAATTTTGCTTCTTAATTGATTCCAATAACAAAGGTAAATAATCTTCTTCGTTTAAGGTTGGAATAATGATGCTTAATTTCATTTAAAATAATTTTCTTGCCTCATTCCAAATTTCTGGCTCATTTTGTTTTACCTTCATCCAATACCACCATTCGGCTCCCCAGAGATAGAATTCTTTTAGTCCGGTTTTTTTAGCAAATTCGACATTTTTTTTAAATTGTTCTAAATCCATTGTCTTTTCTTGCTCTTTTAAGGGTGAATCGTATAAAAGTTTCGGTCCCCAGGGCTCAGCCTGAAGTTCAGCTACAATAACTTCTTTGTTAGCTATTTTTTTAACAATTTGAGCTTTTCGCCAATAAAAAACTGGGCGGAGAGGATATTTAACATAGACACCTATTTGATGGAACCTGCCCAAAATTTTCTGCAAAAAACTCGGATAGGTAAACCAGACTTTTCTATAAAGGGTTGTTCCAACAATATCACCAAATTTTGCTGATAGCAGCCAGGGCGTAAACTCGCCACTTTCGGTTAGAACTATCGGTCTTTTTTGGGGGTCAAGCGATTTTACTAAATTTACCTCTTTTTTCAGAAATTCTCTATCAACCCAAGGACACTGACCAAAGGGGAAAAAGGATTCATTTTCTACCTGCCATCCTTCTATCGAGCTGGAATCTCGATAGCGCAAGACAATTTTTTCAAGAAGAGCTAAAATTCTTTCTTGCTGCTGAGATTGCCCTAAATTTTTTGCCCATTCAGGAATATGGCACTCTGGCCAGCGGGGAACTTTCATCCCTATTATTAAAAGAGTTTTAGCTTCCCGTTTTTCAGCTTCGGCTATCTGCCAATCTAAATCGTCAAAATCATATTCTCCTTCTACTGGCTCAATTAAATCCCAATGGGTAATAATTCTTAAATTCTTTGCTCTTAAATCATCGAGTAAAGCTAAATAAGTTTCTTTCCAATCAAGCCCTAAATCTTTGGCATGTTTCTGGGAAAAAGTTACCCCGAAGATTATTTCTTTTGCCTGAGGCGGCGAACCTACAAAAAAGAAAAGGAAAATAATAAAAACAGTGATTAAAACAAAAAATATAATATAAAGCATAATCCTTTTCATCACATTGCTAATAATACCAACCCCCCTCCGATAAGTAAAATAGAAATTATTTTTTGAAAAAGAATTTTTTTTGAAATTTCTTCTTTTAAAATTTGGGGAAATTTTAGAGAAAGCAAGACAGTAAACATCAACAAAAATACATACTGTACTCCCTGAAGGGCATTTATTATAGCCACACAAACTAAAGGAGCTAAAAAGATTGCCCAGTTTTGCAAGATACCAGCTCCAGCTCCCATAGCTTGGTTTGAAAGAAAAACTCCTATTGTTCTCTTTTTAAAACTAACTTTTTTCTTAAAAATTTCTTCTCTAATTTCTTTAAATAAAAGAAAGAAAGAAATAGCCATCAGAAAGCCACCAATTCTTATCCAAATAAAACCTGACCAAAATGGCTGGGCTAAGTAAACGTATTTAGTTAAAACAAAAGATAGGGACAGAAAAAAAGCAGCAATAGCAGAAATTTGGAGGCTTTTAAAGGAAATTTTTTTGCTTCTTTCATAGGTAATTAAAATACTTCCCAGAATAAGCAAAATAAAAGCAAAAAATTCAAAATAGCCAAGAGTTTCTTTTCCGGCTGAAAAAATATAAACTATCCCCAAAGTAAAGAGAGGTAAAATTCCGCCAATTGCTGGCACCACTCGAGAAGCCTCAAAATCTCGCAGGGCTTTATAAAACCAGAAAAGACCATAGGTAAAAATAGCTCCGGCCAAAAGGCTTAAAATAATTTGGCCGGGTTGAGGGACAGAAAAACCGACAAAAGGAGCAAGAAATAAAACTAAAACTCCTAAAACCCCAATATAAAAAGTATAAACTTTAGGGTTAGGAATAGGGCCAACCAAAAGATATTTGTCCACCAAAGAGACAATTGCCAAAATTAAATAAGCAGAAATAGCAATTAAAATCCAGGACATTTTTTAATTATATTTTTTATATTAAAAGTTCCTACTTTTTCTCCTTCGATAAATCCTTGCATCGCCATCTCTGCCAGAAATCCTCTATTCAGCCAATCAAAAAGCCATTCTTGAGTGTAATCTGGATTTTCTTGTAAGATTCCAAAACCGGATTTTAAAAGCCACCTCATATTAAATTCCTCTTGCGAGCCAACGGCTGGTGCAATAATAATAGGTAGACCCAAGACAGAGTAAAATGAGAGTTCCGATGGTTTTGTCCATAAAATATCAGTTTTCCTTAAGGCCAAATTAAATTTTTGAAAATAACTTTCAATGTCTCTTTCAAAGATTATCTTAATACTCTTCTCCATACAATCTTGTAATCCTAATTTTTTGATATTTCTCTCAAAATATTCTTTAACTTTTTCTCTAATACCAGCCACTAAAATTATTTTAATTTCCCCGGTCTTAATTTTTTTAACTAAACCATTTACAATTTTAATTCCGATTTCTTTTTGAACGCCGGCTCCGCCAACAGAAAACATTAATGTTAAGGGATGGTCAGATTTTTCGGGCAGTTTTCTCAAATTTTCTTCAATTAAGACTTGATACTTTTTGAAATATTTTCTCTGGGGATCTAAATTTAAAATCCGATTCCTCAAATCCTCTTTTAAAATTTCCATATTTTCTCCCCCAATATTTTCCAGGGGTAAAGGATATCCTGTCAAAAAAATATTCTCTTTTTGTACACCATAGAGCTTTAATCTTTCAACCACTCTTTCAGTCGGAGCAAAATATTTAATCTTACTTTTCTTTGGCTTTAAAGGGGCCCAGCTCCGGGAAATATCAGCATCGCAAACAACGCAAAAAATCTCGTCTGGATACTCAAAGAATTCGGCCATAAAAGCTGGAGTAAAAAAAGTAGAAATGAGGGGTAAATTCCTTTTTAATTTTTTATTTTTAGTTTTTAGTTTCTCAACAAAATCCCTCCCCCATCCTTTTTTTATTAAAGAATAGTTTTGTTTTAACTGAAAATTAGGTTTTGATAAGTCTCTCTTCGGATAAAAACCTAAAATTTTTTGAAAAGTGTCGAAAATAGCAAAAACCAGATTTCCGAGGAGGGGAGTTCTTTTAAAATTAGAAATAAATTCATAAAATTTTCTGGTAGTTTCCCAAATTACCCTGTCTTTTTTGGGAATTCCCTGATAGTCATTAGCATTAATAATTTTTTCCTCATAAGCCAAATTTTTAAGAGGATAAGCCGTCCTCTGGTGCCCATAACCCATATTAACCGAAATTAACCAAGCCTTTTTAGTCATATCTTTTATTTTATCTTATTTTTTAGTAATTTAAAAATTTTAATTTTTGGTTTTGGTTAAGTCGCCAAGCTATAAATCCTAAAATCAAATAAACGATTACCAACCACACCCAATGCAAATTTTCTATGGTTAAAGAAGCCAGGGGAAGACTGGAAAACCAATCTACAATTTTTGTTAAATAAGTCAGTAAAAGCCAGGCTGGAGAAGAAAGAATCCAGCCTAGGGATTGCCAGAGTATTCCAGCCAAACCAAAAATAAATCCTGAAACCATAATGTAGGGCAAAAGAGGAACAACCAACACATTAGTAAAAGACGCAAGCAGAGACATGTAACCAAAATTATAAATCAAAATGGGTAGGGTAAAAACTTGAGCAGCAAGAGTCATAGATAGAAGACCTCCTAGAAATTTTATAGGAAACCACTTGAGAAAATAATACTGAAAAATAGGCATCAGGTAAATAATTCCCATTACGGCTAAAAATGAGAGTTGGCGGAGTTTTTAGTTTCCCAGTAATTTTTAATCTATCACCATATTGATATTCAGGATAACGATTAGCGGTAATTAGAATTTTTTCATCTATATTTTCTGGCTTTATTGTTAATTTTATATTATTTGCCCTTATATCCGGCTCTCCTATAACCTGACCCTTTAATGTAATATTTTTCTCCAGGTCATTATAACTTCTTAATCCGTTATCCGTAATTTTTAATTCAGCCGCCCGATGTCGCCAAATTCCAGTCACCAGAAAAATTAAACAAAATCCGATGACCACGAATTTTTTATATTTCCAGAAAACCGATATTAAAATTAGTCCTGAAGTCAACTCCAGCCATAGAAAAATTATGGACGGGGTAAAAAATGAATTTAAAAAAATTCCTCCAATGAAGGAAAGGCAAAAATAAAAAAGGATTTTTGAGGCAGTCATTATTTAATGTTATCTTACCTGACAGACTTCAAAAAATGGGGCGATTGCTTTCTGGATTCCTAATAAATATTCTTCAGGATAGGGTTTTACTTTTTCAAATTTTGGGTCAATGGTTTTTTCCGGCCGAAAGTTTTGCAAATAATATTTTTTTGCTCCCTTAATCCATTTTGCCATTTCAATGACATCTTCTCTTTTATGCAGTGTCGGAACAATAGTGCTTCTAAACTCGCAATCTACCTTTCCCTCTTTTAAAATATCAATACTTTTTTGAATTTTTTTAATATTAACTTTTACCCCTGCAAACTCACTATATCTTTCTTTGGGCCCCTTAATATCCATCGCCACATAATCTACTAATTTTTCATCAATCAATTTTTTTAACATCCGGGGATTAGAACCGTTTGTATCAATCTTTATTAAATATCCCAATTTTTTAATTTTTTTACAAAATTGAGGTAAATCTTTATTTAGACAAGGTTCTCCCCCGCACAAAACAATAGCATCAATTAATTCTTTTCTTTCTTCTAAAAATTTAAAAAATTCTTTTTCCGAAATTTTTGGTTGTTTTTTAATTTTTTCTGGCAAAACCAATTCGGAACTATAACAAAATGGGCATCTAAAATTGCAGCCAAGACAAAAAACCGTGGCTGCCAATTTGCCCGGATAGTCAATTAGAGTTACTTTTTGTAAACCACCGATTTGAATCATTTTGCTAATTCGCCTTTAGAAATTTTAAATTCTTTCCTTTCGTGAAATTCCTGAACCTTCCCAGTATTCCATTGTGTCAGGGGCCGGAGGTATCCAACTATTCTTGAATACACCTCGCAAGGTTGTTTAATTGTACATTTTGGACAGAAAAAGTGCTCTCCGGACAGATAGCCATGAACCGGGCAAATTGAAAAAGTAGGAGTTAAAGTAATATAAGGTAATCTGAAATTTTCAAAAACTTTCTTAATTAAATTTTTCACTGTTTGGATATCAGAAATTTTTTCGCCTAAAAAGAGATGGAGAACACTGCCTCCTGTGTATTTACATTGGATTTCATCTTGAAGTTTTAGAGCTTCGAAAATATCATCAGTATAGTTAACCGGCAACTGAGTACTGTTTGTATAATATGACCTCTTTTTGGTGCCGGCAGCAATGACATCTGGATACTTTTCTTTATCTTTCAAAGCTAAACGATAAGCAGTACTCTCGGCTGGCGTTTGTTCTAAATTATAAATGTTTCCAGTCTCTTTTTGATATTTTACTAATTTTTTTCTCATAAAATCTAAAATTTCAATAGCAAATCTTCTTCCTCTTTTTGAGCCGACATTCTCTCCAATGAAATTTAAAAGAGCTTCATTCATTCCAACCAGGCCAATAGTTGAAAAGTGATTGCCCCAATAATTATCTCTCATTTTTTTAATTCCTGATAAATAGAATCTGGAATAGGGATACAAACCTTTTTCAATAAAACTCTCAACTGTCTTTCTTTTTATTTCCAAACTTTCTTTAGCTATATCCATCATTTTTTCCAATCTCTCAAAAAAATCTTTTTTAGTTTTGGAAAGATAGCCAATTCGGGGAAGATTTATTGTAACTACGCCAATACTGCCAGTTAACGACCCACTCCCGAATAATCCTCCTCCACCCCGATTGTAAAGGTCAGCCAAATTCAAACGAAGCCTGCAACACATTGAGCGCACATCTTCTGGTTTCATTTCCGAATTGATGTAATTGGCAAAATAATTTGTTCCGTATTTAGCTGAAGCTTCAAAAATTCCGTCAAAAGCAGGATCTGACCAAGGAAAATCTTTAGTAATATTAATAGTGGGAATTGGAAAAGAAAAAGGTCTTCCTGATTTATCTCCTTCTAACATTGTTTCATATAGAGCTTTGTCGAAGATTTTCATTTCTTCTATAAATTCACCGTAAGTTTCTTTTTGAGGTTTACCACCAATAATTACTGGTTGCTTAGCGAAAGCCGGAGAGGGTTTAAGATCTATAGTGATATTAGTAAAGGGACATTGAAAACCAACCCGAGTAGGAATAGCCATATTGAACAAAAATTCTTGCATTGCCTGTTTTACTTGCTGATAGTTTAAGCCATCATAGCGAATAAACGGAGATAGGAGGGTATCGAAATTTGAAAAAGCGATTGCGCCAGCGGCCTCCCCTTGAAGTGTATACATAAAATTCACTACCTGCCCCAGGGCTGCTCGAAAATGTTTTGCTGGTTTTGATTCTATTTTTCCTGAAACCCCGCCAAATCCTTTCAGGAGTAAATCATAAAGATCCCAGCCTACGCAGTACGGCCCCAAAGTGTCTAAGTTATGAATGTGCAAGTCTCCGCCTTCATTCGCTTGTCTAATTTCCTTTGGATAGATTTTGTTTAACCAATATTTTTTAACAATATAAGAGACTCCGTAATGATTCAGCCCTTGTAAAGAAAATGCCATATTAGCATTTTCCTGAACTTCCCAGTCTAATTTCTCTAAGTATTGATCAATTCTATCTACCGCTTCTTCAGCTACCATTGTCGCTTCCCTTATTCTTCTTCTCTGTTCTCTATATAAAATATAGGCCTTGGCAGCTTCAACCAGGTCTTCTAAAATTAAAACTTCTTCTACAATATCCTGGATTTGCTCAACTTGAGGAATTTCATCTTTTTTAAAACGGCGATTTAAAATTTGGACTACTCTTTTGGAAACTTTTTTTGCCCGCTTTCCATCGCCCTGATCAGAGGATGTTAAGGCTTTAAAAATCGCTTCCTCAATTTTGGCTTGGTCAAATTCAACAATCTCTCCGTCTCTTTTTTTAACTTTTGTAATTTTATTTTGAAACATTATTACATTTTACTCCAACAAAAAAACCCCGTCAATCCGGGATTAAAGTTAAAACCTGTGGAAAACTTCAACCCTCAAAACCCAGTAGCGATTACAGTTACTTTTATTTCTCCTTTTCTTAAAATTTCTGACTGAACTGCTCCAAAAATTACTTTGGCATCCGGAGATACATTCTCAGTAATAACCTTGGCTGCCTCATCTATTTCAGAAAGACTGATGTCTCGGTCTCCGCTGATATTAAATAAAACTCCCTTAGCTCCTTTTATCGATGTATTAAGTAAGGGCGAATTAATAGCAGATAGAGCGGCAGCTGTCGCTCTTTTTTCCCCTTTGGCCTTGCCTATCCCAAACAAAGCTGACCCTGAATTTTCCATAATTGCTTTAATATCAGCAAAATCAACATTAATAATCCCCGGAAGAACAATTAAATCGGAAATCCCCTGGACAGCCTGCCTTAGTATTTCATCACAGACCCAAAAAGCGTTCAAAACTGAAGTTTGGGGGTCTAAAATTTCCAGCAGTCTATCATTCTGAATAGAAATTAAGGTATCAACTTTTTCTTTTAACTTTTTTAAGCCATTTCCCGCAATCCTCTGGCGAAAAGCACCTTCAAAAGAAAAAGGTTTGGTTACAATAGCAATCGTCAAGGCTCCAGTTCCTTTTGCTATCTGGGCAACAATTGGCGCTGCCCCACTGCAAGTCCCTCCACCAAAGCCTCCAGTAATAAAAATCATATCTGAACCTTTTAAAATTTCTGAAATTTCTTCTTTATTTTCTTCGGCAGATTTCCTGCCGATTTCCGGATTCATTCCTGTCCCCAATCCTTTGGTTAAATTTCTACCAATCCGAAGTTTCAAATGGGCTCTGGTTTTTTTTAAATCTTGGGCATCAGTATTCATGGCAATCAAATCTACCCCCTTAATTTTACATTTCATCATTCTCGATACGGCATTTGAACCAGAACCTCCAACGCCCACTACTTTAATTTTAGTATTTGATTTCATGTTTAAATTTTCATGGTATAAAGATTTTAAATATCTTTTTAAGTTTTGCTCCAATTCCTTCTCCGAAATTAAAACCAGATACACCTTTTTCGGTTTCGAGGTCAAGACCCCGAAGAGCTAAACCACAAGCAGCCGATAAGGAAGGGTCTTCCTGGGGAGGAAAAAATCCCAGAGGAAATCCAATCCGACAAGGAAGCTTTAATTCTTTTTTAGCAATATCAGTAATTTTGGGCAATTTTGCCCCTCCTCCGGTTAAAACTATTCCGGCTGGGAGAAGACTTGAGCGAGAAATTTTCTTTAATTCTTTATTAACCTGGCCAAAAATTTCCGAAACCCTGGCCTCAATAATTTCTACCAGGTTTTTTTGAGAAAAAACCAATGGTTCTGGCAAAAACTCCCCTTTGATTTTTTCTTTTTTTCTGGTTTTCTGAAACAAGCAAGAGCCAAATTCTAATTTAATTCTTTCAGCCGTATCAATATCAGTTCTAAGACCAATGGCAATATCTGATGTAATATTAGCAGATCCAATTGGAAATATGGCCGTATGAATTAAATCTTCCTCTTCAAAAACAGCCAGAGAACTAGTCCCGGCCCCAATATCTAAAAGGGCCACTCCCAATTCTTTCTCTCTGGGGGTAAGAACCGCTCTTGAGCTGGCCAGGGAAGTCAATATTAAGTCATTAATTTGGAGGTCGGAATTTAAAATTGCCTGAGTCAAATTTTTTAAATAAGGAGAAAAACCACCAAGAACTAATACTTCAGCTTCCAACCTTACCCCTCGCATTCCTAAGGGCTCTTTTATTCCTTTTTCTCCATCGACAATAAATTCTTTAGGAAAAACCTCCAAAATTTCTTTATTTGCGGGTAAAGAAAAAATCCTGGCAGCCTGAATTACTCTTTCAATATCTTCTGAAGAAATTTTTTGGTCAGCCCGAGAAACCGAGACTAATCCATGAGAAGAGGTAAAAAATATGTGGCTTCCACCAATATTAGCGTAGACACCATTTATTCTCTTACCTAACCTCTCCTCTATTTTCTTTATAGAAGAAGAGATAATCCCTGCCACCTCTTCAATATTAACAACCACTCCTCTTCTAACTCCTGAGGCTTTTTGTTGGTTCTTCTCCAAAACTTCTATTTCTGATTCCCCAGGTTTTTTTTGAATAATCAGAACTTTTATAGCGCTTGTTCCGACGTCTAAACCAGTTATAATATGGGACCTAGGCATATTCTTGTGAATTTAAAGATATATTAAATTGGGATAAATAGTAATTTTGTTTCTCTTCCATTTTTTTAGCTCTCATTTCGCTCCTTTCATGATTATATCCTGAAAGATGCAAAATTCCATGGATTAAAACCCGGGCCAGTTCTTTTTCAAAACTCGATTTAAACCCCTTAGCATTTTTCTTCACTTCCCGAAGGCAAATAACAATTTCATTTAACCCATCTCCAAAAGTTAAAACATCTGTAACTTTATTTTTCTTCCGATATTTTTTGTTTAATTCTCTCATTCTTCCCTGTCCAACTAAAACAATGGATAAATTATCTTTTTTCTCAGTTTCCCCTTCCAAAACTTTTTTTGCAACCTGCTTTAAAAATTCTTCATCAATTGGATTGGTAGTTAAATTATTAACTTCAATCATACTTATGGCCTTATTTTACTTTCGCAGTAAGCTCTTTATCGTAAGAAAAAACTTCTCCATCCCACCTATATACTTTTTTCTGCCATTGCCAATTTTCTTCTTTTAACCAGTCTTCCTCTTTAACCAGTGAGCTTCCTATAAATCCTCCGTTTTTCTCAATAATTTCCAATCTACCATCTCCATCAATATCATTTAATTGAAAGGTCTCCTGGTGCATAACTGATCCTCCTCTAAGGAGAAATGTTGGCTGGACCACTTCCGACTCGTAACGCATATTCAACCAATTAATTTCCTGCCTATTCCAATCCATATCAAAGATTCCATAGGCTTCATTGCTAGCACCTCCTGCTCCTAAATATAAAATTATTTCTTTTTGACCATCGCCATCAATATCTTGCAAACCCTCTAAATCATCTAATTCAGCAACTTTCGGGATAGCCCTGAATATAGTAACAGGTTCCCCAAATTCAAGCTCTCCAATCTTTTGATAATCTCCTTTGCTATTAATAACTTTCAGGACACCAAGATAGGCTTTTTCACAATATTGAGACTGGGCAGTAGGGAAGTAAGCCGTAACAATAATTTCCAACCATCCATCATTGTTTAAATCATCAATAAGATATTCCGCATTTTTTCTATCAAAATTTAAAGGAAGCACTTTATTAATTATCTCGCCGACATTTTTCTCTATGCTTTCAGCGGTAAGTTCTTGCGATAATTTTATTTCCTCTTCTTTTTCTTTAGATACCTTTACCTCTTCCTGCTTAAAGGACCAATACTCCCAAACTAAGATTCCTCCCAGAATAAAGATAGCAAGAACAACTACAGTCCAAATTTTAGAAATGGAAGTCATTTTAAAATTAAATCTCCTCTTTTGGGGCCAACAATTCTTTGACGATTTCACTTACTAAACCTCCTTCTGCTTTGCCTTTAACTTTTGGCATTAGCTCTGCCATTACTTTTCCCATATCTTTGGGTCCTGTAGCACCAGTTTTTGCAATCGCCTCTTTAACTAATCCTTTAAGCTTTTCTTCGGAAAGTTGCTCAGGCAGATATTTTTTGAGAATTTCCATCTCTTTTTTTTCTCTTTCTGCCAGGTCGATTCTTTTTCCTTTCTCAAATTCTAAAGAGGCTTCCTTTCTTTTTTTAACTTCTGAAGAGATAACTTCTATTAACTCTTCGTCAGTAAGTTGACTTTCTTTTGCCAATTCTGCTTCTTCTAGTTCTGGTTTTTCTTTACTTAATTTATATCTTTTTTCTTTTTCTTTATTTAAAATAGCTGTCTTTAAAAGACGCAATATAGAAATTTCTGTCTCCTCTTTTTCTTTTAGGGATTTTTTAAAATCTTCTTCAATTTTTTGCTTTAACATCATTTAGCGTAGAGAATTACTTAATTTTACCCAATTTTCTTAATTTTTCATATTCTCTTTTTATCTCTTCTCTTCTTAAAGCTGCTCTCTTTTTCATCTGTTTAGATTTTTTTCTCTTTCTAAACCTATTTTTTCTTGCCCGATGCAAAATCCCGCTTTGTTGAACCCTGCGGTAGAAGCGGCGAGTTAAACTCTGGGGACTTTCCCTTTCTTGTTTTTTAACTTCTAAAATCATAGTGGTTTTCCGCTAAGGAGATGTAAGTGCAAATGATCAACTATTTGCCCTGCTGAACGGCCAACATTAATCTGTAATTTGTAGCCTCTCAATTTTTTCTCTTTAGCGATTTTTTGAGCAGCTAAAATTAAATCTCCCATCAACTCTTTGTCTTGAAACTCAACATGGTCTACTGAAGGAATGTGTTTTTTAGGAACAATTAAAAGATGTATGGGAGCCTGAGGATTAATATCTTTAAAAGCCAAAATCTTATCGTCTTCGTAAACGATTTCAGATGCTACTTCTTTTTTAATGATTTTGCAAAAAAGACAATCCATAATTGGTTATTTCTTAAGTCTTTTTTTCATCTTCTCTACCACTTTATCCATCTTTACTATTTCTTGCTTGCCTGAAGCCATGTCTCTAATTATTATTGTTCCTTCCAGAGCCTCCTTTTGTCCTAAAATTAAAGTATATTTTATCCCAAGTCTATTAGCTCTGTTCAGTTGGGCTTTTAAAGAGTCTCGGCCAAAAGATTCAGAAATTGGAATTTTTGCTTTCCTGAAATCTTCAAAAAGTTTTAAACTCTTTCTTTTCGCTAAATCCCCTAACTGAGCCAAAAAAACCTTAGTTTCGGGCACTTTTGGAATTTTTATATCTCTGGATTTCATTGCCTGAATAATCCTCTCTACCCCGGCTGCTGCTCCGACAGCAGGAGTATCTTTTCCTCTCAAAAGTTTAACTAAAGAATCATATCTCCCCCCTCCTACAAGGGCATCCTGCCCTCTATCTCCTTCAGCATCATAATGTATCTCAAAGACAGTTTTAGTATAATAATCCAACCCCCGAACCAAATAGGGATTAAGACGATAAGGTAATTCAATCTCATCCAAAAACTCTAAAACTTCCTTAAAATGATTATGACACTCTTCGCAAAGATGATCTATCATCTGGGGAGCCTGAGCTTTAACCCTCTGACATTTTTCTTCTTTGCAGTCTAAAATTCTCAAAGGATTTTCTCTAAGTCTCCTCTTACAGTTAGAACATAAAGACTGTACTCTTGATTTAAAATAACTTCCTAAAAGTTTTTTATAATAAGGCCTGCATTGATTATCTCCGATACTATTTATCTCGACAATTAAATTTTTTAAACCAATTTTCTCTAAAATATTATAAAAAATTTGAATAATTTGAACATCCATTACCGGGCTTCTTTCTCCTAAAATCTCGAATCCAAATTGCCAGAACTGGCGGTATCTTCCAGCCTGAGGACTCTCATATCGAAAACAGGGGCCCCAATGCCAAAGTTTTAAGGGTTGGGGCAAATTAAACATTCCATGTTCAATATAGGCTCTGACAATTGGAGCTGTGCATTCTGGCCTGAGAGCTAAAATATCATCTCCTTTAGTTTTAAAACTATACATTTGTTTCTGGACAATATCAGTCGAGAGCCCTATTCCTCTTGAAAAAAGATCAGCTTCTTCAAGAATAGGGGTATCTATTTTCCCAAACCCGTAAAATTTGGCTATATCCTCACAAAAATTATAAATTCTCTGGAAATATTTCTGCTCCTCGGGTAAAATATCATGCATCCCGCTTGGGCTTTGAAATTTAGGTTTCTTCATGTGTTAATAGACGGGGGCTTCGATTTTTGCTAAAGCGGTAAATGGCCAGGCTCGGATAAACACTCGGCCAATAATATTTCCTCGAGGGACTACTCCCCGCCAGGTACTTGTGCGATTATCTCCTAAAACAAAATATTCATCTGGGCCTAAGCTAGTCTCTGAGTAATTAACAAACATTAAATTTGCTGAAAGATAATCAGATTCGTCTAATACCTGTCTTTGATTATTTTCAAAAATTATAACTTTACCATCTTTTATTTCTATCGTTTCTCCGGGAAGACCGGCAATTCTTTTAATATAGCGCTGGGAAGGATTTTCCGGATATTTAAAAACTACCACTTCTCCTCTTTTAGGAGCTCGAAGTCTGTAGGAAATCTCATCAACAATTAAATAATCACCATTTTCAAAAGTAGGCGTCATTGACTGGCCTTTAACAAAAAATGGCTGAAAAATAAAATAGCGAATAGGAATAACTATTAGCAAGGCGACGATGACTATTTTCGAGATTTCCCAAATAAAGGCAAAAATTTTTTTCATAAGCTTTTTTAATCTTAACAAGATTTTTTTATTTTAGCAAGAGAGATGATATAATAAAATGTATGATTCTAATCGTTGGTCTCGGCAACCCTGGCAAAAAATTTCAAAAAACTCGCCACAATCTTGGATTTCGAGTTATTGAAGAGTTTGTAAAAGAAAACAATTTTCCCGCTTTTAAATTATCGAAAGAATTCAATTCTTTAATTTCAAAGGGAACTTTAGATGACAAAAAAATTCTCTTAGTCAAGCCCCAAACCTTTATGAATCTTTCGGGAAAAGCCGTTAAAAAATTAACTTACAACTTACAACTTACAACTTACAACTTATGGGTAATTCACGATGACATTGATTTTCTTTTAGGGAAAATTAGAATTGTCAAAAATCGTGGTTCGGCTGGCCACAAAGGCGTTCAATCAATAATAAAGGAATTAGGGACTAAAAATTTTGTTAGGTTTAGAATTGGCATTCAACCCAAATTTGGCAAACCTAAAAATCCCGAAGATTTTGTTCTCCAAAAATTTAATAAAGGAGAAGAAAAGATAGTTAAAGAAGTGATTAATAAAACAATTGAAGTAATTGATTTTTCTTTAAAAAAGGGACTAGAAAAAGCAATGAATGAGTTTAATAAATAAAAAAACCGAGGCGATAATGGTTTAAACTAATAGTTTAAACATTATAACCTCGGTTTGCCGACAGGGTTAGATATTTTCCCTTTCTCTACTTTTCTGTTAAATGCGTTCCCTGTTTTTCTAAATTCGTTTCTTGTTTTTCTCCTGCGCTCTTTGTTCCGGTACATTCTGCTATCAGCTTCCGCAATAAGCAATTCTAAGCTTTCCTTCTCCTCCCCAAACCTTTCACAAATTCCCCAAGAAAAATTAGGAAAACTTTCATATACACGGAAAATAACCTTTTGAGCTTCTAACAACTCGGTATTGGGAAAAAGAAGAATAAACTCGTCTCCGCCCCATCTTGCTAAAATATCATAGGGACGAATATAATTGACAATATTCTGGACGAATGCTTTTAAGTAAGAATCTCCTGCCTTATGCCCTTCCTCATCGTTTTTCTTTTTTAAATTATCTACATCCATAAAAACTATACATAGAGACTGATTTCCACGTTGAGCCCGAGCCAGTTCACGGTTGGCGGCCCGGGGGAAAATTTCTCTCTTGAGTGCTCCCGTAAGGGGATCCCTTATCTCGCCGATTTCTGGATGTAAAAATGCTAACCAAGCGGCCTTTATTCTTTTTTTCACTCTTCCTATCACTCTTCACCTCCTTATTCATTTGTAAAATTTTTTACCCTCCAGTCTACCTCCGAGCGCTATAAATTAAGAACAAAAATTCTAATCCATAGCCTAAGGCTACTAAGCTAAAGGAGGGATTGCTTAGAATCCATCCCCAAACATATAACAAAGTTATGTGCTCGGTTTAGCCACTCGCAGGCAGGCTGGAAGACAAAAGAAGAATATTATATTATAATCTAACAGAATAAATTTGTCAACCCCCACAAATTTAATTATCCTGTATTAGTGAAGAATGTATTAAATTTAAATTCAGTCTTAATTGTTGGACTTACCCCCTATTTTTTAGAAAGGGAGAATTTTTGGTTTGCCCCGTAGTAGAATTTGACAGGATTTTTCTAAAAGAAAAATCCTGTCAAATTCTACTACGGGGTTTGAAAAAATTACATATGAACACCCTGCAAAAATTATTAATAGTGAGTATTACGCCTTATTTTCTAGAAAAGAATGCTTCTTGGTTTGAACAGAACTTAAATAAAATTTTAGAAGCCAGGAAAACTCAGTCTTTTTTTGAAGACAATATTTTATATTTAGAAAAAAATCAAATTTGCAATTTTTCTCAATTTTTAAGAAAATTGGATGAGATGGGATATAAAAAAGTTTTGAGAGTTTCAGGACCCGGAGAATTTTCTCAGAGAGGAGGAATTATTGATGTTTTTCCAGTAAACCTAAATTCAGCAGTTCGCTTTGATTTTTTTGGAAATCAGATTGAAAATATTAAACCTTTAGATATAAGGATTGAAGATGAGAAGAAATCAAAAGAGATTTTAAAAAAGAAATTAAAATCCCAAAAACTGTTTTCCGATTTAAGGAGAATAAAACCCAAAGATTATTTAGTTCATTTAGACCACGGCATAGGAATATACAATCGACAATTAGCAATTAACAATCAACAATATTACCAACTCGAATACGCTCAGGGAGATAAATTGTATGTTCCAGTAGGATTAGAAAGAAAATTATCTCGCTACATTGGTTTTATTAAACCAAAAATTTCCAGGCTTGGCTCTCCTCTCTGGCAGAGAACAAAAAGAAAAATCAAGGAAGAAGTTGAAAAATTAGCCAGAGAACTTTTAGAGGTTGCAGCTATTAGAGAAATTGCCACTCGTCCTCCTTATTTATCAGAAGATGAGATAAATCTCCAAATAAATTCTTCTTTCCAATTTGAAGAAACTCCGGATCAATCCCAGGCAATTAAGGATATAAAAAAGGATTTAGAGAAGCCAGAACCAATGGATAGAATTGTCTGCGGCGATGTTGGGTTTGGAAAAACGGAAGTAGCTTTGAGGACAATGATAAAGGTAGTTAATTCTGGCTATCAGGCAGCCATGATTTGTCCGACTACTATTTTAGCTTCTCAACATTATCAAAATTTTAAGGGACGATTAAAAAATTTACCAGTTAAAATAGCAACTTTATCCAGGTTGCAATCCAAAAAAAAGCAGAGAGAAATAATTAATGATTTAAAAAATGGGAAAGTTGACGTAGTGGTGGGCACTCACAGGATTTTGTCTTCTGATGTCGAATTTAAAAATTTGGGACTATTAGTTATTGATGATGAACAAAGGTTTGGAGTTAGGCAAAAAGAAAAATTGAAAAAAATAAGGGCCTCTTTAGATATCTTGAGCCTTTCTGCAACCCCTATCCCCCGAACTTTATATATGGCCCTCTCTTCCTTAAAAGATATTAGTCTGATTCAAACTCCACCGGTTGGCAGATTGCCAGTTAAAACTTTTGTCTTACCCTGGAAAAAAAAAGTTATTCAGGAAGCAATTAAAAAAGAAATTTTTAGGGGCGGTCAGGTTTATTATTTACATAACCGAGTCCAAACAATTAGAGTGATAAAGAATTTTTTGGAAAATTTGGTTCCTCAAGTTAAATTCGGTATTGCCCACGGAAGATTAAAAGAAAAGGAATTAGTCAAAGTAATGGAAGATTTCCAGAATAAAAAAATTGATGTTTTAGTGGCGACTACTATTATTGAAAATGGGCTTGATTTGCCCAATGTGAATACTTTAATTGTTGCTGATTCAACAAGGTTGGGTCTGGCAGAAGCTTATCAAATCCGGGGAAGAATCGGCCGTTCCCATATTCAGGCTTTCTCCTTTTTTTTATACGGTAGCCTCCTTTCAAAAAAAGTTAAAATGAGATTAGATGCTTTGAAAGAGGCCGAGGAATTAGGTTCAGGTTATCGAATTGCCTTAAAAGATTTAGAAATCCGCGGGGCGGGAAATGTTTTGGGCAAAGAGCAATCAGGAAACATAAACTCAATCGGTCTCAATCTTTATTGCCAGATATTATCGGAAAGTATAGAAAAATTAAAGGGGAAATGATAAACTCTAAAAATGGACGAGATTAAAACCATAACTATTAAAGATAAAAGTTATCCGAAACTTTTGAAAGAAATTAAGGATGCGCCGGAGATTCTTTATGTTAGGGGAAGACTCAATCCTAATGAGCAATGTTTTGCCGTAGTTGGAACCAGAATGTGCTCTCCTTACGGGAAACAGGTAGCTTTGGAAATTGCTGGAGATTTAGCTGAAGCAGGATTAATTATTGTTTCAGGATTAGCACCAGGAATTGATACTTTCGCTCATACGGCAACAGTTGAAAGAAACAAAAGAACGATTACTGTTTTAGGTACCGGGCTTGATGAAAAAAGTATTTATCCCCAGTCGAATTTAAAATTATCTCAAAGGATTTTAGAAACCGGAGGGTGTTTAATTTCCGAATATCCTTCGGGAACTCCTGGGTCAAAATTCACTTTTCCCCAGAGAAATCGGATAATCTCTGGTCTTTCTTTTGGAGTTTTACTTGTGGAAGCTAAACAAAAATCAGGAGCTTTAATCACGGCAAACTGGGCCAAAAAAAATAAGAAAAATTTTTGCCGTTCCTGGCCCGGTTCACTCTTTAAATTCAAAAGGACCCCATTATCTAATCAAACAGGGAGCTAAATTAGTTGAAAACGCCAACGACATTCTAAAGGAGCTCAATCTAAGTCTGTCGGTATCAAATACCGACAGAACAGTAAGGGGTGAAAATGAAGAAGAAAATTTGATTTTGGAAGTTTTAAGAGAAGAGGCATTATATATTGATAAAATTATTGAGAAAACAAAATTATCAGCGACAGAGGTTGCCGGCACTCTTGCTATTTTGGAAATAAAAGGTAAAGTAGGAAATTTAGGAAGAAATATTTATGCAATTAATCGTAGTAGTTGAGTCACCGACGAAATCAAAAACGCTTCAAGGATTTTTAGGCCCTAAATATCGGGTTCTTTCTTCCTATGGTCACATCAGAGATTTGCCTAAGGCTGAATTTGGCGTTGATGTAGAAAACAATTTCGAACCAAAATATATTATTCCTCCTAAAGCCAGAAGAAATGTAAATATTTTAAAAAAAGAAGCGGAAAAAACAAAAACAGTTATTTTAGCCACTGACGAGGATAGAGAAGGAGAAGCAATATCTTGGCATTTGACCAAGATTTTAAATCTAAATGGCAAAAAACCTTACCAAAGAATTGTCTTTCATGAGATTACAAAATCAGCAATTGAGGAAGCTCTCAAAAACCCAAGGAAAATTGATTTAAATCTGGTCTATGCCCAGCAAACAAGAAGAATTTTGGATAGAATTGTTGGTTATAAATTATCCCCTTTTTTGTGGAAAAAAGTGGCTCGACGCCTGTCAGCTGGAAGAGTTCAGTCAGTAGCAGTTCGTCTGGTTGTAGAAAGAGAAAGAGAAATTAAAAATTTTGTACCCCAAGAATACTGGACAATCGCCGCCCAACTAAAAAAAACAGAGGACGAGCCTCTGTTTGAAGCTATTTTAATTAAAAGGGATAAAAAAACAATTCCCAAGCTGGGAATTAAAACTAAAAAAGAAGCAGATAAAATTGTTAAAGATTTAGAAAAAACTGAATACAAAGTAATCAATATCGAAAAGAAAGAAGTAAAAAGAAATCCTCTACCACCATTTACCACCAGCACTCTCCAACAAGAATCCTGGGGGAGATTCCATTGGCCAGCTAAAATGACAATGCAAGTTGCCCAGCAACTTTATGAGAAAGGACTTACGACCTATCACAGAACCGATTCCTTAAATCTTTCTGACCAATCTTTATTTGCTACCAGAAAATTTATCATTGAGAATTATGGCAAGGAATATTGGGCTGGTTTTTTGAGAAGATATAAAACAAAAACCAAGGGGGCCCAGGAAGCTCATGAAGCCATAAGGCCTACTTTTGCTGAGAAAGCTCCAGAGAAATTAAAAATTCAAGCTAAATTAGACGACAGGCAGTTTCGTCTTTACGATTTAATTTGGCGGCGATTTATAGCTTGTCAGATGGCAAAGGCGAGCTTCGATTCGTCTAAAGTCGATATCGAATCAAAAGTTAAAAATCAAAAATTAAAAGTTAAAAGTTATATTTTAAGAACAACGGGGCAGATTCTGAAATTTGATGGATTTTTGAAAGTTTACCCGATGAAATTCGAGGAAACCGAGTTGCCGTCTTTGGAAATAAATGAAATCTTGGAACTAATAAAATTAATTCCCTCCCAGCACTTTACTCAACCTCCTCCTCGGTACAGTGAAGCTACTTTAATTAAGACCCTGGAAGAAAATGGAATTGGTAGGCCATCAACTTATGCCCCCATTTTATCTACAGTTCAAGAAAGAAATTATATTGAGAAAAATACAGAGAAGCGCTTTCAACCAACTGAAATTGGGACAGTAGTAAACGATATCCTGGTAAAGCACTTCCCAAAAATTGTTGATATTAAATTTACCGCCCTAATGGAAGAAGATTTAGATAAAATTGCCCAAGGGAAAGAAAAATGGGTTCCGGTTATAAGAGAGTTTTACAATCCTTTTGAAGAAAACCTGAAACAAAAATATCAGGAGGTTTCAAAAAAGGTTTTAACTGAGAAAACCGAAAAAATCTGTCCAAAATGCAAAGCTCCACTTTTAATTCGGCTGGGGAAATTCGGAAAATTCTATGGCTGCTCTCGCTTTCCTAAATGTAAATACACTGAATCTTTTGAAAAAATAAAATTAGGAATTAAATGCCCTAAATGTAAAAAAGGCGAGGTGGTTGAAAAAAGAACTAAAAAGAAAAAAATCTTTTATGGCTGCAATCAGTGGCCAAAATGTGATTTTGCCTTATGGGACAAACCAACAGGAAAAAAATGCCCAAAATGCGGCTCACTTTTGGTAGAAAAAGGGAGGAAAATTAAGTGTTCCGACAAAGATTGCAATTTCGAGAAAAATATGGTGAAATAAAAGAATAAAGTACTTGCCGGAGTGCTGAAATTGGAAAACAGGGTAGATTCAAAATCTACTGTCCGCAAGGGCTTGTGGGTTCAAGTCCCACCTCCGGCACATAAGAATTTGGAAACACTATAACAAAGAAAGGAGGTAGTTATGAACCTTACCAATGAAAAAGTTGCAGAATTTGTGGAGGGAGATATGGAAATTCAGAATAAAAACGAAGGTTATCTATATCGAGGCCCGATTAAGAGTGCTACCATTGAGAATAATATGTTTCTGGTCAAGTTTGCATGGATAGCGAAAGGAAAACGTTATCGGTTATGGCCATGGTGGATTAACTGGAAAAAGGAAGATAAATTTGCCTCTGATGGCTATGTAAGAAATCTGAAACTTTATGGCGTTTCAGAAATCGGTAATGACCGGCTCAGCCTTTGCTCTTTTACCAGCGGTGAATTATTAATTCTGTTTCCACCAAATGGTAGCAAACTCGACCCTGCAAAAGTTGAGGGCCTTAAAGTCTCATAATTAGAACGTCACCATAGACAATAACCCGCTCGGATAATACTTGGGCGGGTTTTACTTAAAAAAATCAACAGTACTTTCGAGATGGCTTCCCAATTTAATTTATCACTCCATAAATGGCAATTTTTTCTTTGTTCCTTTTGGCCCACCAGATATCACCATATGACCAATGCCAATACTCTTTTGGATAGTTGGATAAACCAGCTTTTTTTAGTGCGTTAAACATTATCTCTCTGTTTTTTTGAATATGTCTTGGTAACTTAGGCTGAAATGATTTGGCGTTTTCTTGGTAAGTTAATTTAGAACATTTCATAGGTATTTTTCTACCATTTTTCCATAATCTCAAATCTACTGCTCCACCGGTCATATGTCCGGAAGCATATTTTCCTTCAGATAAAGCAACATATTTTTCAACCTCATTAAGAATTTTCTTCTTAGACCAATTTGGGTACTTTTTAGAAAAATAATTAATAAACCAATTGATTCTTTCCTTTTGAATATATTTTGGCCTCCAAGCGTCTCCGATAATAAATGTTGTTCCCTCCGGCAGTTCTTTCTCGGCTCGACAAATCATTTCGGCCACCTTCTTTCTCAGGTAGGCAGTTTTTTCTCTTTGCATCCTTTTTGTGCCTAAATCAATTATTATATCAGGACATAATTTTTTTATATCAACTAATGGCTCTTTACATTCTTTGATTTGTATCATAAAAAATAGCACCTCCGGGAAGGCTTCCCAGGGCTTTTGTTAAAGATTTAGTTTTTGTTTAACTTTATTTATTACTTCAAACCAATAATCTCCGTGAGGCACATATTTTTCGGGATTTGTTTTTAATTCTTCTTCAATTTTCTCAAGAGGAAGAAATTGGACTGATTGAACTTCCTCATCTTGTAATTTTAATTTTTTAATATCGCCATCGAATTTTAAAAAGTAAACATAACAAAATTCATTGTCCTTTATATCTCTGAAAATTGATTTGTGTTTCTTGACCTTAAAAAATTCTAAATCCCTTTCTTTGACTGATAGTCCAATTTCTTCCTCAACTTCTCTTAATCCAGAAATAATTGGCTCTTCGCCGGCCTTAACTTGGCCTGCTGCCGAAATATCCCACATATCAGGATAAAGTTCTTTGCCTTTAGCTCTTAATTGAAGAAGAATTTCTCCTTTGGAATTGTATATCCAAATATGTGAAGCCCTGTGCCATAGCCCGTTTTTATGTACCTCACTCCACGCCCTTTGGATTCCAAGTAAATTATTGTTTTCATCACAAATATCAATTAACTCATCTATCATATTATTGGTTTGAAAATTATTATTTAAAATACTTAATTAATAACCCCAACTTAAATATCATATAACAAGCTAAGGCAATTTTTAAAAACCCATTACTAAGGCAAGTTTGGCGCCGCACAGACTTGCTTAAAATTCAACCTTTTTATATAATAATATAATCGTGGAACTTTAACTACTATTTTAAATTATGAAATCTCCATTAAATAAAATCAAAAACATAAAACCATTGAAGGAGATTGAGGAAACAAAAAGAGAATTTAAAGAAAAAACAATTACTTTAATTTTGGGCGGGTTTGGATTAGTGGCAGCTTTGGCCCGGAACGAGGCAATAAAAAGTTTATTTGAGACTTTTTTTAAGAAAAACAATGAATTAATTGGGAAATTTATTTACGCAATAATAGTTACAGTTATTATAGTGCTTGTTTCGATGAGGTTGAGAAAAATCGCTGAAAAAAAAGAATAATTACACATCCTGAAAAAATTCCAATCAAAGCTCCGGCCAAAATGTCAGATAGCCAGTGAATTCCACAAACCACTCGGGAAATAGAAATTAAAAAACTGGCAAGAAAAAATCCAATGCCGGCTTTTTTATTATAAACATAAACAATTGTAGATATAGCGAAATAAAAGGCAGCGTGACCAGAAGGAAAAGAAGCTGCCTTATGAGATAGGAGCAAATTAACATTGTTTTCAATAAATGGCCTGGGTCTTTGCCAAAGCCAGCGAATAAAATTAACAATAACCAATCTTGCTAAAATTGCTGCCCCAAAAGCCTGGATTATCATCGGCCAGTATTTCTTAAAGTTTTTCAGTAAAAATAAAAAAAGAATAAACCACAGAACGTGTTCGAAATGTTCAGCAAAATAAATATTCAGAGTATCGAACCATAGCCACTTCCCGGTAAAACCATTAATTTGTTGAAACAAAAAGAAATCCAAATTCATAAATTAAGTTTCACCAAATTTTCAATCAGGCAGGCAACGGTCATTGGCCCTACGCCGCCAGGAACAGGAGTAATATAACTTGCTTTTTTAGAAACACTTTTAAAATCAACATCGCCTACTAATTTTCCTTTTTTAATAGTGGTTCCGGCATCAATTACCACTATTCCTTTTTTAACCATCTTCCCGGTAATTAAATCAGGTTTGCCTACTCCAGAAATTAAAATATCTGCTTTTTTTGTGAAAGAAGGAATGTCTTTTGTAAAATCATTAAGAACCGAAACGGTTGCTTCTTGTTGTAAAAGGCGGAGAACTAAAGGGTTTCCAACTAATCTTCCAGCACCAACAATAACAACGTCTTTCCCTTTTACCTTTATTTGATAACTTTTTAAAAGACGGGAAATCCCGCTGACAGTTGGCGGAAGAATTAGTAGTGTCCCTTGATAAAATTTCCCCAAGCTCTTTTCAGACAGAACATCGATATCTTTTTCTTCTGGAATTAAATTTAAAAATTCCTCGGGGAAAAATTTTTTAGGTAAAGGTAGCTGAATAATTACTCCAGAATTGGCCAGGTTTTTAACAATTTTCTCAATTTCTTTTTTTAATTTCGAGGCGCTAATTTTGGCTGGAAATTTAAACAACTTAAAATTAATGCCTGCCTTTTCGCAGGCTTTTTTCTTTTGCGAGATAAAAATTTTAGAAACCGGGTTTTCTCCAACTTGAATTACTGCCAATCTTAACTTTAATTTCCTCTTTTTAATAGGGTCCCGCCCGCCCTTCGGCGAATGGGAGGATTCGTTGGGAGAGTTGTAGTCTTTTTTAAGATTCTCTAAAATTTCTTCGGATAATTTTTTACCATCGAGAATTTTCATGGTATGGGAAATCTCTGACAAAGTTTTTTAACTTCTTTTTTGATTTTGGTGATGGATTCTGGGTCGATAATAACTTTATTAATCCAAAAAGCTATCTTTCTCATTTCTTTTTCTTTCATTCCCCTGGTGGTTAAAGCTGGAGTTCCCAGTCTAATTCCTGAGGGATCGTAAGGAGTCCTACTATCATAAGGAATAGCGTTTTTGTTTACCACTATCTCAACTTTCTCAAGTATTTCTTGACTCTTTTTGCCGGTAATATTTTTATTAGTTAAATCAATTAAAATTAAATGATTATCGGTCCCCCCAGAAATTAAATTAAAATTATATTTCTTTAATTCCTGAGCTAAAGTTTTAGTATTTTTGACAATTTGTTGAGCATATTTTTTAAAACCAGGAGTCATTGCTTCTTTCAAGGCCACTCCAATGGCACAAATTGTGTGTTCATGAGGGCCGCCCTGTAATCCCGGGAAAACTTTTGGAAAAATTTTATTTTCCAACTCTCTTTTACAAATAATAATCGCTCCCCTAGGTCCTCTTAAACTCTTATGGGTAGTACTCATTACCACATCAGCTAAAGGAAAAGGACTAGGGTGAACTCCTCCTACTATTAAACCAGCGATATGGGAGATGTCTGCCATAAGATAGCTGCCTACATCTAAGGCAATTTCTCTAAATTTTTTAAAATCAATTTTCCTTGGATAGGCAGTAAAGCCACAAATAATAAGCTTTGGCTTTTCTCTTTTAGCTAATTTTCTAATTGCCCTGTAATCTAAAAATCCATCTTTACCTAAAAAATAATTGACCACTTTGAAATCTTGACCGGACAAAGAAACTGGGGCTCCATGGGTTAAATGGCCCCCGTGAGAAAGGGGTAAGCTCATTATTTTCTCACCCTTTTTTAAAAGCCCTCTTAAAATTGCATAATTTGCCGGACTTCCAGAATAAGGCTGAACATTAACTGCCCATTTTTTAACTGATAACCCAAAAACTTTTCTCACCCTTTCATCAACTAAAGTTTCCAGTTTATCAATATTTTCCATTCCCCCGTAATATCTTTTATAAGGCCTTCCTTCGGCATATTTCACTACAAAAATTGAACTCAAAGCTTCTTTAACAGCTTTTGAAGGATAATTTTCTGAAGCAATTAAATTGAGCGTCCCTTCCTGACGTCTATTTTCTTTCTCGATAAGTTTTGTAATTTGAGGGTCGGTCTTTTTTATAAACATATTAGTGTTTAAAACATCGAATTTTTGTAAAAACCATTGGAATTTTGTATTTATTGCAAAGTTTGATAATCTCGTCTTCTCGAATCGAGCCGCCAGGTTGAATAATTGCTTTTACCTCGGCTTTGATTAAAATTTCTGGGCCGTCGGGAAATGGGAAAAACCCGTCGGAAGCCGCAACTGTATTTTTAGCCCTTTTTCTCGCTTTACTTATTGCCAACTCACAACATTTTTTTCTATCTTGCTGGCCAACTCCCGAAGAAATTAAAGTTTCATCCTTTACTAAGACTATAGCATTTGACTTGGAAAGTTTACAAATTTTCCAGGCAAAAAGAAGGTCTCTTATTTGTTTTTTAGTTGGTTTAACTTTTGTTGCTATTTTTAAATCTTTTTCTTTAATTTCTTTTAAATCCGGCTCTTGGACTAAAAATCCTCCTCTGATTTTCTTGAAATCAGTTTCTTTTGAAGGTTGGAGATTTTTTAAAGCCCGGCTAACTGAAATTATTAAATTCGGTTTTCGAGAAAAAATTTTTAATGCTCTTTCTGTAATTTTAGGGGCTAAAAGAACCTCAAAAAAGTTTTTTATCATTAATTTCGCCAGTCTTTCATCAACTTCTCGATTAATTCCAATTATCCCACCGAAAGCAGCTAAAGAATCTCCTTTCTTCCAAGCACGGGAAAAAGCGTCTTTGACATTTTTCCCATAAGCTGCACTACAAGGGTTACCGTGTTTAATTATTACGCAAGTAGGTCTTTCATTTCCTATCTCGGCCAAAACATTGATTGCAGCATTTATATCTAAAAGATTATTAAAAGAAATTTCTTTACCCTGAAGTTTTTTAAATTTTTGGGGAGACAAAGGGTCTTTGCCTTTGGGGTCAAGATAAAAAGCGCCTTTTTGATGAGGGTTTTCACCATAGCGAGCGTTATAGACTTTAATTCCCTCAATTTTAAATTTATTTTTGAAAGACATTTTTAAGAAACTTATTTATGCTTTTATCATATTCAGTTGTTCTCTGAAAAACTCTTTGGGCTAGTTTCAATCGAGTTTTTTCTGGAATTTTTCCTTTAATTCTCAGAATCTTAATAATTCTTTTATAATCTTTTGGGTCGATTATTACGGTAACGTATTTGTAATTTTTGGCTGCAGCTCGAACCATCATAGGGCCTCCAATATCAATATTTTCTATCGCCTCTTTTAAGGTGCAATTTTTCTTTATAATAACCTTCTCAAAGGGATAAAGATTACAAACTACCATATCAATTGGAAAAATTCCTAATTTTTTAGCTTCCTTTAAATGTTTTTTATTTTTTCGGTCATAAAGAATGGCTCCGCCAATCTGAAAAGAGATTGTTTTCATTCTTCCATCAAAAGTTTCGGGATTCTGGGTGATTTTTTCAATTGGAATAACTTTAATTCCTGCTTTTCTTAAAACTTTGGCCGTTCCGCCAGTGGAAATTATTTTCCAGTCCAATTTAATCAATTTTTTAGCAAAATCAGCTATGCCGGTTTTATTATAAACACTGATTAAAGCTTGTTTCATGCAGGTTTAAGGTCTTAAAATTTTAGGTAGCGAAGTCGTTAAATCTAAAACTATTGACGGTTTGCTTTTTGGCAAGTTTCCGGCATTTAAAATTAAATCAGGCTGGATTTTTTGTTTTTCAAATTGAGAAGTTACTTCTCCTATTTTTGTTGAAGCAGGTTCCCCTGAAATGTTAGCTGAGGTGCCGGTTAAGGGACAGTTTAGTTTTTTAAGCAATTCATTAATTAATTTATATTTTGGAATTCGGAGAGCAATTGTATCTGGAGCTGCTCCAAATAATTTTATTTTTTTCTTTCTCCTTTTTAAAACTACTGTTATTTTCCCCGGCCAAACTTTTTTTAAAAATTCTTCTTGTTTTTTGTTGATATGGGCAGACTTTTTCGCCATTTTCATATCTTTAACAAAAATAGGGACAGGTTTGAGACTTGATCTCTTTTTTATTTTAAAAAGCTTTTTTACTGCCTTCTCGTTTGTCGCATCGGCTATTAAACCATAAACTGTGTCAGTTGGGCAAGCTATTACTTCGCCCTTTTTTATCGATTCTATAGTTTTATTTATTGTTTTTTTAAAATTTTTTTGATTAACTTTTAATACCTCCATAGAAAATCTCTTTACCTTTAATATTTCTTTTTACTAAAGAATTAGGATAAATTAAGCAATCAGAACCAATTAATACTCCTGGCATTATAGAGACGTTTATTCCAGTTTTAACGTTATCTCCTAAAATGCAGCCGAACTTTTCTCTCCTGGTATCAACTAATTTCTCATTAGTTATTACTTTAATTGTTTTTTTGTTGAATCGGAGATTGGCAATAATTGTTCCTGTCCCAAGGTTACAATCTTCTCCAATTATTGAATCGCCAATATAACTTAAATGAGAAATTTCAACATTATCTCCTATGATTGAATTTTTTATTTCTACCGCCTGGCCAATTCGGCAATTTGAACCAATACTAACAGGTCCTCTTATATAACAATTTGATCCGACCTGACAGCCCTTACCAATATAGATAGGGCCTTCAAGATAACTCCCGCTTTTAATTAAAGTTCCTTTTTTAATTATTACTTTTCCTTTTAGTTGGGTTTCTTTCTCAATTTTACCTTCCCTAATTCCTTTTTCTCTCTTTATTAAAAGCTCATTAACTTCAAATAAATCCCAGGGATAAGAAAGAAAGTGCCATTTTTTTGCCTTAACAAAAAATAATTTTTCTTTTTTTATAAATTCCCTTAAATAATCGGTGAATTCATACTCACCTCTCAACGATTTTTTAATTTTGAAATTAAAAATTAGTTTTGGTAAAAAATAAAGTCCGGTATTTACCAATTTATCTATCGGCTTTTTTGGTTTTTCAACTATACTTTTAACAAATCTTTCCTTACAAGAAACAATCCCGAAATTAGAAAGATTTTTTGCCCGAGCTAATAAAATACAGGGATATTTTTTTAAGCATTTTTTAATATCCTCTCTATCGTATAAATCATCGCCATTTAAAAGTAAAAATTTATCTCCAATTAAAGAAAGAGCCTTTTTTGCCGCATTACCCGTTCCTAATTGCTCTTTTTGAAAAACATATTTTATTTTTAGGTTTTTGTAACGCTCTCCAATAAGGTTTCTTATTTTCTCGCCTTGATAACCAATGACTAAAACTACCTCTCCTACTAAACCATTTAATTGGTCCAAATTATATTCTAAAATAGTTTTATTTAAAACTTTTAAAAGAGGTTTTGGTCGGGTTTCGGTAAGGGGTTGAAATCTCTTGCCTTTTCCGGCGGCTAAAATTACTGCCTGCCCCGTATACAACTTGTTGTTGTACGGGGCCTGTAATCTTTTTATCACAGTAAAGAAGGGTTAGTTAATAAGTTTTAGCGAGCTTAAAAGTTTTTTTATTTAATTCCAGATATTTTTTCGGAATAATTTTATTAATTGCTTTTAAAATTGAATTTGCTTTAATTGGAATTAAATTTTTAAAGGAGGTTAAACTGATTAGATAAATTCCAGCGACTACTTTAACTCCCAGTTTTTCCTGGCAGATTTCTTCTGCCGGAACTAAAATAATATTTTTGCTAATCTTTTTTAGGCGCTTTAAAATCTCTTTTTCAGATAAAGATTTTACTAAAGAAACAGAAACAATCTTTTTGTTAAGTAAAAAAGTGGTTCCCGAATTGGCAAAGGAATAAGCCCTTAAAGTTTCTTGCATTTCTAGACCTAAAATCAAATCTGCTTTCCCTTGTGAAACTAAAGGAGAAAAAACCTCTTTCCCAAATCTGATATGAACCTCAACTGAACCTCCTCTCTGAGATAGACCATGCAATTCAGAGGTTTTTATATCATAGCCTTCAGATAAGGCAGCTTCAGCTAAAATTCTCAAAAGAGTAATTAAACCCTGGCCTCCAGTACCAACTATAACTATATTAAATTGGTTTGTTTTCTTGTTCATTTTTTTATCTGGATGCATGGACGACGAGCTATAATTACTGAAACCTCTTTTTTATTTAAAAATTTTTTAACTGTATTAATAAACTCTTTTTGTTTGATAGGGTCAATTACTTTTAAATTCTTTACACCGCAAGCTTTGACAATATTTTCAATCTTTATTCCATCTGGTTTGGCTGGCGCCCCGGGATGAGGCTGATGTCCGGTCATAGCAGTGGTTTGGTTGTTCATTACGATAATTAAAGGATTGGATTTATTAAAAACCGTATTAATCAAAGCTGGGATACCAGCATGAAAAAAAGTTGAGTCACCAATAAAAGTAATTAATTTTTGGCCAGTCGCTTTTTTAATCCCGTGGGCAATTCCTATAGATGACCCCATACAAGAGAGATAATCTTGGATAAAGTGAGGAGGGAGACCTGCTAACATATAACAACCAATGTCTCCCCCAAAAATTACCTTTTTGGGATCTACTGCTTTTTTAACTGCCCCAAAAACTAACCAATAAGGACAACCTGGACAAAGCTGAGGAGAACGTTTTGGAATTTGGAATTTCCAATTTTCAATTTTCAATTTACAATTAGCAAACTTGACGATGGCCAAGGTAACGATTTCGGGTTTTAGTTCGCCAACTTCGGGAACCAGACCTTTGCCGAAAATTTGAAGTTTCGGATTGACATCTTTTGCTAATCTTTCTATTTCTCTTTCTAAATACGGCTCTAATTCTTCAACAATCAGAACTTTTTTAAAATTTTTAATAAAATTCTTTATTTTCTCTTTTGGCAAAGGATAAAAAAATCCCAGCTTCAAAACTGGCAAATTTAATTTTAGTTCCTTTACTGCCTCCATTACATATAAATGGGTAACCCCTGAACTAATTATTCCTATTTTCTGTCTGTCGGTATCTGATACTGACAGACTTATCTTATTTATTTGGGTTTTTTCGGAAAATTTTCTGATTTGTTTGATTTTTTTAAGCAGCTCTTTTTTCATCTCCAATACTCTCGGGGGCATGGTAACAAATCTCTTTGGCTCTTTAATAAACTTTCCCACTACGTTGCCGGGTTTCGTAATCTTTCCCAATTTTACTATTGCTCGCTGGTGAGCAACTCTTGTTGTAGTTCTTATCATTACTGGAATTTGAAATTTTTCTGAAATTTTGAAACCTAACTTAACAAAATCTTTGCATTCCTGAGGATCTGAAGGTTCTAAAACGGGGATATGGGCTAAAAAAGCAAAAGCTCGGCTATTTTCTTCAGATTGAGCTGAACTGTGGCAGGAAGGGTCATCGGCAGCAACAATTACAGTCGGACCTTTTGCACCAGTATATAAAAATGGAAGTAAAGAATCTGAACAGACATTTAAGCCAAAGTTTTTCATTGCCACCAAAGTTTTCAAACCAGAAAAAGAAGCTCCAATTCCTGCTTCCAAAGCTACTTTTTCATTGGTAGAAAACTCAAAATAACCTTTATATTTTCCTGATTGAGAAAGTTTAAAAAAGGTATTTCCAATTTCTGAAGCCGGGGTTCCAGGATAAGTAGAAACAAATTGAACTCCTGCTTCCAAAGCACCCCGACAAATGGCTTCGTTACCCAAAAGTATCATTTTTTTGCCAGCTTTTTGTAATAAAATCTCCTCCATTTTTTTAATTATATTACTATATTTATAAGTTTCCCGGGAACAAAAATAACTCTTTTTATCTTTTTTCCTCCTATCCATTTTTTGATTTTTTCTTGGGCCAAAGCTAACTCTCTGGCCTTTTCTTCTTTTATATCTGCCATTACTTCTATTCTATCACGAACTTTACCATTGACCTGAATAACTAAAGTTATTTTTTCCTCTTCAATTAATTTTGAGTCATATTTGGGCCAGGGCTGAGAGAAAATTGAATCTCTTTTCTCATAATCTTTAAGGTCTTTTTTAGGTTTTAATTTTCGCCAAAGTTCTTCTGCCATATGAGGAGCAAAAGGAGAAAAAATCTTTAGGAAATTTTTAAAATCTTCTCTCTTCAGCCCCTGAACATTTTCTTGCCAAGCATTACAAAATTTCATTAAAGAGCTTACCGCTGTGTTAAACTTTAAATGTTCAATATCCTCTGATACTTTCTTAATAGTCTTATGTAAAAGTTTTTTAAGTTTTGGATTTGGAAATTGAGATTTGGGATTTGATTGGGATTTAGGATTTGGGATTTGGGATTTTTCAAAAAGTTCCCAAACTTTTCCCAGAAATCTCCTTACTCCCCTTACTCCTTTGCTGTCCCAGGAAATCATTTGCTCAAAAGGTCCCATAAACATTTCATAAACTCTCATTGTGTCAGCTCCGTAACTTTTAACAACATTATCGGGGTTAATGACATTACCTTTGGATTTTGACATTTTAATTCCTCCCTCGCCAAGAACCATACCATGAGAAGTTCGTTTCTTATATGGTTCAGAGCCAACAGATTTTGGCACAGCCCCAATGTCCCATAAAAATTTATAGATAAAACGAGAATACAAAAGATGCAAAGTAGTATGCTCCATGCCTCCATTATACCAGCCTACTGGCATCCAATATTTAAGTAATTTTGGATTGGCTAATTTTTTATCATTTTGGGGATCACAATAGCGAAGAAAATACCAATTAGAACCAGCCCAGTTTGGCATAACATCGGTTTCTCTTCTGGCAGGACCGCCGCATTTAGGGCATTTGACATTTACCCAATTTTTAACCGCTGCCAATGGGGATTCGCCAGTTTCAGTCGGTTGATATTTTTTAACTCGAGGAAGTTTAACCGGTAAATCTTTTTCTGAAACTGCCAACCAACCACATCTCTCACACTTTATCATTGGAATTGGCTCTCCCCAATAACGTTGCCGAGAAAAAATCCAATCTCTTAATTTATAATGGACGGTTTTTTTTGCTAAACTTTTTCTTGCTAACCACTCACCAATTCTTTCTTTGGCAATTTCTGAGCCTATTCCATTAAATCTTCCAGAATTAATCAAATATCCTTCACCTTCATAAGCTTTTTTAAATCTACCGTTGGAAACCACTATTCCGACTTCTTTTGGTAATTCTTTTTTTTCTTTAAAAGGTTTAATCACCTCAATCATCGGTAAATTATATTGTCTGGCGAAATCAAAATCTCTTTGGTCGTGAGTTGGCACAGCCATAATTGCCCCGGTGCCATAGTGCATCAAAACATAATCTGCTAAAAAAATGGGGATTTGTCTCAACTTGACCGGGTTGACTGCTTTTATTCCTTTAACTTCTATTCCAGTTTTCTCTTTAATTTCACTAATTCTTTCTCTCTCAATCTTTTTCTTGGATTCTTCAATATATTTCTCTACAGATTTAAGATTTAGGATTTTAGATTTCAGATTTTGAATTATTGGATGCTCAGGAGCTACCACCAAATAAGTAGCTCCAAAAAGAGTGTCTGCCCGAGTAGTGAATACTTGAATCTTTGAACTTGAATCTTTAATCTTAAAAGTTATTTCCCAGCCTTCTGATTTCCCTATCCAATCTTTCTGGAGAATCTTAACTTTCTCCGGGTAATCAACTTTGTCTAAATCCTGAATTAGTCTTTCAGCATACCTAGTTATTTTCAGCATCCACTGTTCTTTTTCTCTTCTCTCAACTTTTTCCCCGCATCTTTCGCATTTTCCATCAACCACTTCCTCATTAGCCAGGCCAATTTTACAAGCCGGGCACCAGTTAATTGGCATTTTGCTTTTATAAGCTAAGCCTTTTTTAAAAAGCTGCAAAAATATCCATTGAGTCCATTTATAGTAGGCCGGATCAGTAGTGTTAATTTCGCGGCTCCAATCAAAAGACAGACCTATACTTTTTTGCTGATCCTTAAAAAAAGAGATGTTTTTCCTGGTAGCTTCTCGGGGATAAATCCCGGTTTTAATAGCATAGTTTTCGGTCGGCAATCCAAAAGCATCCCAGCCCATAGGAAACAAAACATTAAAACCCTCCATTCTTCTTTTGCGGCTGACTATATCCAAGGCAATATAAGGTCGGCAATGCCCAACATGAAGCCCTTCGCCAGATGGATAAGGAAACTCAACTAAAATATAGCTCTTTGCCTTTTTAGAAAAATCTTTCGCTTCAAAAATTCCTATTTTCTCCCAAAATATTTGCCATTTTCGTTCTATTTTTTGGGGATTATATTTCATTTTCGCTTCTTAAATTTTAACTTATCTTTTCTGTTTTGTCTATTTTACCCCGTTAGAGATTACGGAGCCGGGGAAGAAGCACGAGAAGAGAGAATCTCTAACGGGGTTTACCAAAAAAAATAGCGTTTTGTTTAAAACGCCTCTTAAGGCAAATTTTTAGGTGATTTTAAAATAAATTTTAAATATATTCTATTGTAGCTGGTGGTTTTGGGGTTATATCGTAACAGACTCGAGTTATTTTGGGTATTTCATTTATTATTTTTTTTGTAATTTTCTCCAAAATCTTCCAAGGAACTCTGGTCGGAACAGCTACCCTGGCATCAACACTTTCAACACATCTAATTATTATAATATTACCAAACTCTCTTTTGTTATTTCTCATCCCGGTTGCTTTATCTTCCATTAAAACCGGAAAATATTGAAAGGCACCTGAATTTTTTAATTCTTTCTCAATAATACTAGTTGCTTTTCTGACAATCTCAACTTTTTCTGGCGTTACTTCGCCAATTATTCTGGCAGCTAAAGCTGGGCCAGGAAAGGGAATTCCTTGAAAAATTGTTTTTGGCAACCCAAGGAGTTTAGCCACTTTTCTTACTTCATCTTTTCGGAGTTTGCTTAAGGGTTCAACAACCTGGTATCCATATTCTTTTTCAGGATTAATACCAACTTGAGCTAAAACATTATGTTGTCTTTTAATGCCGGCAACAGCTTCTTTGATGTCGGTTAAAATTGTCCCTTGTAATAAAAATTTGATTTTACTTTCTTTTATAATTTTCTTAAAAACATCTCCATAAAAAACAGCTGTAATTGCTTTTCTTTTTTCTTCCGGGTCAACTTTATGTCTTAGGGATTTAAAGAATTCTTTTTTAGCATTTACCACTTTAACTTTTATCCCCAGTTTTTTAAAAGTTTTAACAATATTCTCTGGCTCATTCTCTCTCATTAAACCATTATCCACAGAGATAGTTTTTAATTGACTTCCTATGGCCCGATAGCCCAAAATAGTTACCGTTGAACTATCTACTCCTCCTGATAAAACACTAATAACTTTTCTTCTGCCAACAATTTTTCTAATCTCTTTAATTTTCTCATCAATAAACTTTTTGCAATTCATGATTAATTTTAATTAAATATTAAATAATTTTTTAGCATTTTCAGTAGTTTTTCCAGCCACCTGCTCAAGAGTAAAATTTTTTATTTCAGCAATTCTTTGAGCAACGAATTTTACATATAATGGCTCGTTTCTTTCTTGGGCCGGCTTTACCTGTAGAGGCGTTAAAAATGGACAGTCAGTTTCAATAAGAATTCTGTCTAAAGGCGTTCTTTTAATGCTCTCCTCAAAATTAATTCTCTCAATAGATTTAAAAATTATTCCATTAAAGCCGATGTAAAATCCAAAATCTAAATATTTTTGAAGCTGGTCCAAATTTCCTACAAAACTATGAGCTACTGCTTTTTGGGGTCTAAGTTCTGATTGAGCGGAAAGAAGCTCAATTAAGTCTTGATGAGCCTGACGGCAGTGGAAAATCACTGGCAAATTTAACTCCTTGGATAACTTTAGCTGCTGACAGAGGCCCGTCCTCTGTTTTTCTTTAAATACTTCCAGCTTCCTTTTTGTTTTCGGTTTATAATAGTAATCTAAACCAATCTCGCCAACCGCCACCACCTTTTGATGCTTTGCTAATTTTAGCCACACCTTCTTGTCAAATCTTTCATTTTGAACATCAATCGGGTGAAGGCCTATGGTTGCTGAGATATTTTTATATTTTTCTGCGAGCAAAATAGAATCCTTTGAATCCTTAAGGTTAGTTCCCACATTAATAATCTTCTCTACTCCTCCCTCAAAAGCCCGCTTGATTACCTGAGATCGGTCTTTATTAAACTCTTTAAAATTTAAATGGGCGTGAGTGTCAATCAACATATCCCTACGAATTACAAATTATTACAAATATACGAATAACTAAATTCTTGGGAACAAAGACTTACTTTTCTTAGTTTTTAATTGCTTAAATATTTTTTCGGAAGTTTCTGGTAAAAATGGCTGCAACAATTTTGCTATTTCATCGATAGCCAATAATAGATTATTGATAACTTCTTTTTGCTTTTTACTTTCTTCCCAAGGTCTTTCTTTTTCAATATATCTATCGCAAAAACTAATTAATTCCCAGATAAAAATTAAAGCCTCATTAAACTTAAACTCCTCTAATGCCTTTTTATAATTTCCCCACGTTTTGTCAATTTCTTTTTTGATATTTGAATTTTGGATTTGATTTGACATTTGGATTTTGTTATTTGGATTTATCTTCTCTGCCATTGTTAAAACCCTCGCCACCAAATTTCCTAATCCGCTTGCTAAATCAGCATTATATCTCTCTTCAAATTTCTCATAAGTAAAATCGCCATCTTCAGTTGGTGGAATCTCCCGTAAAAGAAAATAGCGAACGGTATCAGTCCCGTATTTTTTTACCAGTTCAAAGGGATTAATGACATTTCCCAAAGATTTTGACATTTTTTTCCCATCAACCGTAATGAAACCGTGAACAAATATGGTTTTTGGTAATTTTAAATTAAGGGATAAAAGTATTGCCGGCCAAATCAAAGCGTGAAATCTTACAATATCTTTACCGATACAATGGACATCAGCGGGCCAGTATTTTTTGAACCTCTCACTATTCTTTGAATAACCAATAGCTGAAATATAGTTAGTGAGGGCATCTGGCCATATGTATAAAAATTGAGTAGGATCATTAGGAACCGGAATTCCTAAATACTTTTCTTTTACTCTTGAAAAACTAATATCTTCCAATCCTTGTCTGATAATAGCCAATATTTCATTTTTCCTTGATTCCGGAATAATCCTTATTTTATCCTTTTTAATTATTTCTTTTATCTTTTGAGAATATTTTGAAAGGCGGAAAAAATAATTTTCTTCCTCAACTAACTCTACTTTCTTTTGATGAATAGGACATTTTTCATCAACTAAATCTTTTTTAGTAACAAAAGCTTCACAATCGGCACAATAAAAACCTCTATAGTTCTTTTTATAGATCTCCCCATTTTCTTTTAATTTTAACCAAACCTTCTTTACTGCTGGCCAATGTCTTTTTTTGTCGGTGGTTCTAATAAAATCATTATTAGAAAGATTTAAAGTTGTTTTTAATTTTCTAAACTTTTCTGATATCTCATCAGCAAACTCTTTCGGCGTTTTATTAGTCTTCTCTGCTGCCCTTTTAGTTTTTAATCCATGCTCGTCCGTACCCGTTAAGAAAAAGGCGTCTTCGCCCAATGAATGATGATAACGAGCCAAAACATCTGCTTGAATTATCTCTAAGGCAAAACCAATATGGGGTGGCGCATTAGTATAAGGAATACTAGTGGAGATATAGAATTTTTTGTTTTTTGTTGACATTAGGATACAATTAAATATAATTTAATTCGGCTTAATAATTCATTTTATCATATTTTTATTAGAACTCCAGCATGATTGCAACTCCTCATCTTCTTATAGGTGCTGCCATAGTTTCGAAAATTAAATTTTTACCTTTGGCATTTTTCCTCGCTTTTTTAAGTCATTATTTTTTGGATTTTATACCCCATATTGACTATTCAGCTAAAAACATTTACGAAAACATTTACGAAAGAAAGTGGAAAAAAGTCTTTCCGGATTTTTTAAAAGTAATTTTAGACATTTCTTTAGCTCTTTTTCTTATTTTAATTTTTTCAAAAAATCAGCCGATAATTTTTGTTGGAGCTTTTTTAGCTATTTTAGCCGATGGTCTTAATTTTTTAAATTTCGTTTTTCCTAACAGATTTTTAGAAATCCATTATAAGCTTCATCAAAAAATTCATTTTTTTGAAAATAAAAAAATCTCCATTTTTGGGAGAATTTTTAGCCAGATTTTGATAGTTTTAATAGCTATTTTCCTGCTACGATAACCACAAATTCACCTTTTATCTCTTTTTTTTTAATTTCTTTTATTACCTCTTCAATTTCCCCCCGATAAATTGTTTCGAATTTTTTAGTTAGTTCTCGGCAAACCATTATTTTAGGTTTTAGCTTGCAGCTTTCAGCTTTTAGTTCCAATTCTTTAAGGCTTTTTAGGATTCGGTAAGGAGATTCGTAAAAAATTACCGGGTACTTGGATCCTACAATTTCCTCAAAAAATTTCTTCCTTTTTCTTTTTGTTGGCGGGAAACCCATAAAAATAAATTTATCCGTTGGAAAGCCAGAAATAGAAGCTGCCGCCGTTACTGCCGAAGGCCCGGGAATCGGAATAACTTTAACTTCATTTCTTAATCTATTAATCATTTCATTAATTAATAAATTCCCGGGGTCGGAAATTCCAGGGGTGCCGGCATCAGAAACCAAGGCCAAATTTTTACCTTCTTTTAAAAGTTGAATAATCTCTTCAACTTTTTTTAATTTTGAATGTTGATGATAACTTAGGGTGGGAGTTTTTATTTGATAATGATTCAATAATTTTTTGGTGACTCTTGTGTCTTCACACAAAATTAAATCAGCCCCCTTTAAAATTTGGAGGGCTCTAAAAGATAAATCTTCGAGGTTCCCAATTGGAGTACCTATAATATAGAGAGCGCTCATAAAACTACTGCTTCTTCCTCTTTCTTTTTCTTCAAAAAGTCTTTTAAGAATTCAAATAGAATTCCAGCTAAAGGAACGGCTAAAATTGCTCCTAAAAATCCCCAGAGAGTTCCCCCAATTGCCAAAGACATTAAAACTAAAACCGGAGAAAGTCCAATAAATTTTTTGGTTAAAACTGGCGTCAAAATATTATTTTCAATTTGCTGAATTAAGATAAAAACAATAAAAACAAAAATTGCTTTATATACATTTTCCAAAGAGATAATTGCAAGAAGGAGAACTGCTGTAATAATTGGTCCCAGATAAGGAATAAAATTAAGGGTTCCAGCCAGTAATCCCAAGGAGGCAGGATAACCTACATTAAAAAGCAATAAAGCAACATAAGTCGCTATTCCAACAAATAGACAGGTTAATATTCTTGTCAGAAACCAACCGCTAACTTTTTTTTGACATTTTCTCCAGAGAGATAAGGCATAATCCTCATATTTTTTAGGGAAAAGAAGATTTAAACTCTTTTCAATTATCTTTTCATCTAAAGAGAGAAAAATAGCAATAGCTAAGATAAAAATTGTTTTGAAAATCCCTCCAAAGATTATTAATAAGACATTAAAAATGTTGGAAGCTATTCTATTTAATGCCCCTCCCAGAGTATTAACAAAAGTTTCAATATTTTCAAATGCCTGAATGCCCAGTCCTTTTAAGGGAGGGGAAATTTTTTCAAAATATTGAGGGAGGATTTTTGAAAATTGTTGAATTTCAGAAACAAATATGGGAACAATCAAATAAATCAAAAGAGTCAAGAATCCAAAAACTCCAACGTAGACAAAAATAACTGCCAGGACCCGGGGGATTTTTAATTTCCTTAAAAAATTAATGACTGGATTAAATAAAAGGCAAATTATTAAGGCGAAAATAAACCAGACCAAAATATCTCTAATCTGGTAGAGAATGTAAAAAGAAAGGATAGCAACAGAAATTTTCAAAATTGTCCCCCAAGAAATATCAAGAATCTTCTCGTTGTTCATAGTTTTAATAATTTTTGGAACTGATTTTTATCCTTAAATGGGCCGATGAGGGCTAAATTTAATTTTTTTGGTTGAAAAATATCTCTGGCTACTTTTAGAATATCATCTTGACTGACTTTATCAATCATTTTGCATTCTTGAGCGGGAGTAGAAATTTTCCTTTTTAAGATTTCCTGAACACCAAGATAACTAGCCCAGGCATCAGAGGTTTCCAAACCTAAATAAAGATGGCCCTTAATATTGTCTTTGGCTTTCTGAAGTTCTTCTTTCGGAACTTTTTTCTCTTTTAGATTTTTATATTCTTTCAAAATGATTTTTATTGCCTCCTCCGTTCTTTTATTGTCAATTCCAGCATGAGTTACCAGATATCCTGTATCACTATAATTTTCATGAATAGTCTTAATATAATAAGCCATTCCTCTCTTTTCCCTGATTTCAATAAAAAGACGGGAACTCATAATTCCTCCCAAGAGATTAGATAGGACAGCGAGGGGGTATCTTTCGGGTTTAAAAATATTATAAGCTCGGACCCCTAAGGTTAAATGGGTCTGGTCGGTTTCTTTTGTCTGAAGTAAAATCTGAGGAGATTTTTGTCTTTCAATTACCGGTTTTTTTGCTAAAGTTTTGGTCTTTTTGGCTTTTTCAAAAAATTTTTTTATTTTGGAAACGGCTTCCCTATTTTTAAAATTTCCGGCCAAAGAAATGACCGTATTTTCTGCGCTAAATTGTTTTCTAAAATAATCCAAAATATTTTTCCTGGAAATTCTTTTTACCTTTTCCTTTTGTCCTGCAATCATCCAGCCTGCAGGTTGTTCTCTGTATAAAAGTTTTTCCCAAAGTTCCAAAACATAACTCTGGGGAGTATCTAAATACATATTAATTTCTTCTACAATCGCCTTTTTTTCCTTCCCAATTTCTTTTTCTTTAAAGAGAGAGTTAAAAATCATATCAGATAAAACATCGGCTGCTAAGTCAAAATGCTTTGAATCAACTTTTACCCAAAATCCCATAAATTCTTTACCGGTAAAGGCATTATAAAGACCGCCTACTCTGTCTAATTCCTTGGCAATGTCTAAGGTCTGGGGACGTTTTTTTGTTCCCCGAAAAGCCATATGTTCTAACAAATGGGAAATGCCATTTATCTCTTTTTTTTCATATTTCGAACCAGTAGCTACCAATATCAAAAGAGTTATTGTCTGAGTGCCTCTTATGGGAACAGTAATAATTCTCAAACCGTTTTTAAGAGTCGTTTTTCTATACATTTAATTTTTCTTTTAAAACTTTTATTAAATCATTAATTTTTACTCTTTCTTGTTTCATAGTGTCGCGGTCACGCACTGTTATATCATTTTGTTTTAAGGTTTCAAAATCAATAGTGATGGCATAAAGCGTGCCTGCCTCATCTTGTCTTCGATATCTTCTGCCGATTGAACCGAGCTCGTCATATTGACAAACAAAATGAAGCTTCAACAATTGATAAACTTCTTTAGCTTTTTTCACTAATTCTGGTTTATTTCTAACTAATGGTAAAACTGCTACTTTTATTGGAGCTAAAGCTTTAGAAAGCTTTAATAAAATTTCAGTTTCTTTAGCGGCTTTAGTAGTTTTTGTTCGACCGCCTTTTATCTCTTGATAAGCTTCACACAAAAAAGCAAAAAGAGATCTCTCTACCCCAACCGAAGTTTCAATAATATGAGGAATATATTTTTCTCCGGTGCTTTCATCAAAATAACTTAAATCTTTTCCACTATGTTTTAAGTGATTAGATAAGTCCCAATCCCCTCGATTATGAATACCTTCGATTTCTTGCCAGCCAAAAGGAAATTTATATTCAACATCTATTTGTCTTTTGGCGTAATGAGCCCGCTCTCCCTCCGGAATTTCTACCATTCTTAAATTTTCTTTTTTTATCCCTAAATTCAGATACCATTTTATTCTTTCTTTTTTCCAATATTCAAACCAATCATCTGGGGTTTTCTTAGCCGAAGGCGAGCAGAACCACTGCATTTCCATCTGCTCAAACTCTCTGGTTCTGAAAATAAAGTTTTTCGGAGTGATTTCATTACGGAAAGCTTTTCCAATTTGAGCTACACCAAAAGGAAGCTTCAAACGCTGAGACTTTAAAATATTCAAAAAATTAGCATAAATTCCTTGGCAGGTCTCGGCTCGAAGATAAGTAGTAGAAGCTTCCTCTTCTACCGGCCCAACAAAAGTTTTCATCATTAAGTTAAATTTTCGGGGTTTAGCTAACTCTCCTTTGCACTCCGGACACCGATTTCCTTTAATTTCGTCCTTTTTAAATCTCTTATGGCAACTTTTACATTCCACTAACTCGTCAGCAAAACCAGCTGTCAGATGACCCGAAGCTTGCCAAACTCGGGGATTCATTAAAATTGCCGCGTCCAAACCAACAATATCTTTCTGAAACCTGGTCATCTCTTCCCACCAAACCTTTTTAATATTTCTTTTTAGTTCCACTCCTAAAGGTCCAAAATCATAACAAGAACCAAAACCACCGTAAATCTCTGAGGATTGAAAAACAAATCCCCGCCTTTTACACAAAGATATAATTTTTGACATCAAATCAGTCATAATTTTTTATTGACCCTGTCGTATCTGTCTGTCGGTATCAAATACCGACAGACGATAAAAGGTGAAATGAATTTTTAATTCATTGGACCTTGTCCATTTCCTCGCTAACGTTCGGGTCATCTGGTAAAGAAGTATCAACTGCTCCAGCTGTGGCTTCCACCCTTTCTCCTGTCCAGATATCTTCTCCGATTATTTTAACCTGAGAAATAAGTTCAGGAATCTCTCCTCTCTGTGTCGAATCAGGAGTTAAAGCAACTTGAAAGGAAATCTCAGGCCCGGGGCCCGAAATTCCTTTTCCTGCCGCTAACTCTCCAATTTCCCAGACAATTTCCCGGCTTTGAGGATCAAAAGAAAACTTAGCTTCTTTTGAAGAAATTTCGCCAGTTAATCTCACCTGAAAAGGTAAATTAGCTTTAACTTTTAGATTTTTAACATCGTTGTAAAAATTTTTAGCCTGCCAAAAGATAGTATAGGTTGTTGCATTTCCAACCTTAGGAGGAAGGGGGCCATAATTTTTAAAAGGTCCCTTGTTAAAATAACCTCTCTGGGAAATAGCCAGCTTTGTGTTAATTTTAGTAATAAATTCTTCTTTAGCCTCGCTCAGGCTAATTTTAGTTTTGATTTGAGGATTTTTGAGAGAGAAATCGTCTTTTACTCTTACCCAAAATCCAACTTTTCCTTCTTCCATACTAGACAGAAGACGTAATTGAGGAACCACGATATGGTCCCAAATAATTGAGTTTGAATCTTTTTGAAATTGGCCGGCTCCGGCTTGAAGGGTGTCAAAATCTAAAACTCCTCCTTCTAATTGAACTACCAAAAATAAATTTTCCAGAGCTTCTTCTCCAGTATTTTTAAAGAAGATTTCATAATATAGGTAATCCCCGGGGCGAGCCGAATATTGAGGGGAATTATTAATTTGATAGGAGAGAAAAATCGAGGGTCTGGTAATTTCTATTCCCTTAATTGCCTCTTTTAATAAAACAAATTCTCCTTCCTGCCAGATACCCAAGTTTGCCCGAAAGATTTTTGACTCCTGAACCTCTCCTCTCAGAATGCCGGAAACTTCAATTCTTCCTCCCCCAGCCTTATTTAAAAGCGGAATCTCCCATTCTGTTTTTCCCAAGGATTTTGGCTGACTCTCAAAAAACTCAAAGCCAGCAGGATATTCAATCTTTATTCTTAAATTAGAAATAGGGTAATCTATATTTGAAAAATAATTTAACCTAAAGAGAGTTTTTCTGCCAGGCTCAACTTTTGAAGGAAAATCAAATTCAAAAGTAAGAGGAACACTTTTAATTAAGGTGGTGAAAGTGGTGGCTGACTCATAGCGAGTTTTTAGATTTTTTGGTTTATAACTTAACCAGACCTTGGCAATTTTCGCTGTATTTTCTTTACCCAATAATCTGGCTTTAAAATGGAAGGTTCGCTCTTGTCCGGGGTAGATATCCTCGAGTTCTTTTTCTTGTCTTAGAGATTCTTTCTCTTTAAGCGGAAGCTCCTGATTTTCAGACCGGATTTCTTCTCCGATAACTATTGAATTTTTAGGATATTCAAAAATAAGTTTTGGTTCTTCCAACCTGATGTTGCCGTTATTTTTATATTTCACTATATATTCAATCTCTTGGGCCATTTCTACTTCTTCCGGCCCCAAAATTTCCACTCTCAAAGTTTCTTTTGAATAAATATTTCTTTGATAATACCAAAAACCGGCTATCCCTAAGATAATTGTTAAAATGATAACGACTTTTATTAATTTCCCTTTCATTAATTTGCGAAGCAAATTACAGTGAGCGAAGCGAACGGTTACTTTTAATTTATTTTAACATACTTTAGCCTTCTTTTAAAAAAGTAAGGTAAAGTTCTGATATCTCTTTTAGATTTTTTCTCTCTTCTTTTATTATTTTAAGCCTGGGTAATATTTCCCAATTCTTTGAAAGAAAAATTCTTAAAATTTTAACCGTATCTACGCTTATTTCTTTTACTCTTTCTTTTTCTTCTGGGCTAAGTTCTTTCAAACACCTCCAGCATACTACCCCTCCTTCTTTTGGTACAAAATAAAAAGTTTCGGCTAAAAGTTTCTTTCTGCAAATTGGGCAAGTAGAAAGCTCAGGTTTAAACCCTAAAAGAGAAAAAAGGTTCCAGAAGAAATAGTAATAAATTAGTTGTAAGTTGTAAGTTGTAAGTTGTAAGTTATTTAATTTTATAAAAGCTTCGTTTAATAAATTCCAAATGTCTTTGTCGGGTTCTTGGCCTTTGACTAAATTATCCAAAACTTCTGAAATCTGATAACAAATCTTCAATCTCTCTAAATCTTTTCTGATATTTTCAAATTTGTCAATTAAAATGGCGTCGGTTAGGGTTTTATAGGCTTTCCCCTGAATAAATTCAACTTCTGATAAATAAAAAAATTCGGCTCCTGCTCTTAATTTTGATTTGATTTTCCTGATAGCTCTTCCCAAAATCTCTAATTTCCCGAAATCTTTGGTATAAATTGTAAAAAGCTGGTCGGCTTCCCCCCGATCTTCTTTTTTTATAATTATCCCCTGAGTTCTGTGATGGATGAACATCTTAAATTATTTCCCCAGAATTCCCTTTGTCAACCTTTTTGCTTTCTCTTTATCTTCATGGGATAAACCTTTAAATTCGCCCCATTCCCCCAAATCTAATTGTCTTTCTGCCTTCTCCACGTCTTTTTTCTTTACAGAACTGCCGTGGCCGAAAAGCTTTTCTCCTAATCTGGTCCTGTCTTTTTCTCCCAAACTGGTGTTTCTATAAAGCTCGGGGTTTGTTAATCGATACATAAAACTGCTCCGACGCATATAAGACTTCCCTCCGAATATTGAAGTATCTTTCTTCGCCTCTTTAATGGGGACAGGGGCTTTTTCTATCTTCTTTTCTGGTCTTTCTTTTATCCCTCCACCAAAAATTTTTTTAATATCAAAAATTGCCATATTTTTACCGAGCACATAACAAGATTATGTGCTTCGGTTGATTGCTAACCATAATTTTGTTTGGTCGACCTTTAAATCTTTTTCAGTGTCGAAAACTTTCTTTGGTTTTTTACCAAAAAGAAAATCTTTGGCTTTGGTTTCTGCTAAAATGTCTTTTTTATTTTTTTCTAAAACTTTTTTCAATTTCTCTGGGCACTCACAATAAATAATAATTTTGTCTTTGGGGGTAAGTTTGGCATTTTTTCGCAGTTGCTGAACCTGTCGGATAAATTCTCGAACCTGCCCCTCTTCTTTTAACTCCTCGCTAATCTTTGTATCCAATTTTAATGTTTTGCCAAAAGTAATTTCTTTTACATTTACCTCGTCCTTAATCAACTCCAGTAATTCTTTCTCCCTTCGTAATTTATAATTCGCAATTCTTAATCCCCGTAAGGGCTGCCTCACTTTAATTCCAAGTTCAGTTCTTTTAGCTAAAACCTTATTTACAATCTCCCGAACCTTTGTCATTTTCTCCTCTAAATTATCGTCAATTGCTTTTTCACAATATTTTGGCCAGTCGCAAAGATGAACGGATTGAGGCATATTTTTTGTTTTTAAATTCAAATAAATTTCTTCACTAAAGAACGGCATCATTGGCGCAATCATTTTTGATAGGATTAAAAGAACAAAGTAAAGAGTACTGACTGCCTCATCTTTTTCTTTCTGACTGCTTGGGTTCTGAAATCTCTTTCTTGACCTTCTGATATACCAAAGAGATAAATCATTAATGAAAAAATTCTCAATGGCCGAACTTGCCCCGGCAGCATCAAAATTTTCTAAAGATTTAATAACGGCTCCAATTAATCTGTTTAGCCGCGAAACAATCCATTTATCTAAAACATTTTTGGGTTTTGGGATTTGGGATTTGGGCTTTGGGATTTCCTTTTTTGAGACATATGTCTCAAAAAAGGTGTAGCTATTCCATAATGTTAAAAGTTTTCTTTGGGTTTCTTTGGCAATTTTGTAGCCAAACCTTAGATTATAGACTGGATTTTGTTTAACATACATCCAACGCATCACATCAGCCCCTATCTTTTCAACTGCCTCATCAAACCAAATAACATTTCCTTTGGATTTATGCATTTCTTCGCCCTTTTCATCGACTACTGTTGCGTAGCCAAAGATTGTCTTCACTGGAGCAACTTCCTCTAATACAGTACTCATTACAATAAGGGAATAAAACCAATTTTTGAATTGACCCGGGAAAGATTCGCAAACGAATTCAGACGGAAACCATTTCTGCCAAAAGTCCCGGTCAGAAAAATACTTCATAGTAGAAAAAGGCACAATTCCGGCATCTAGCCAAGGATTACCAACATCGGAAATTCGAGAAACTATTTTGCCACATTTGGAACATTTAATCTTTACTTTATCTATCCAGGGTCGGTGAGGAGAATGGCCTTCAAGTTCTTGCCAACCTTTAACCGCTTTTTCTTTTAATTCTTTTTTTGAACCGATTACCTCAAAGTTTCCACAGTCTGGGCATTCATAAATCGGTAAAGCTAATCCCCAATAACGTTTTTTAGAAATTAACCAATCTTGCATATTTTTTAACCAATCCAATTCCCTGTCCAGACCAAAGGAAGGAATCCATTTTATTTTTTTGGCAATTTTCATCAGTTTCTCCCTTAACTTTGCCATTGAAATATACCATTCATCAACCAAACGGAAAATCAATTCTGACTGGCAGCGCCAGCAAATTGGATAGCGATGTTGGTAATCCTCAATTTTAAAAACCCTATCCTTCTGGTTTAAATCTTCAAAAATCAATTCTCTTACTTCTTCTCCGCCAACAAACTTGCCACTCAGTTCTCCAAGGCCCTTTAGATAGTTGCTTTCATCATTGGTTAAATCAATGACAGATAGTTTAAATTCTTTAGCCAATTGAAAGTCCTCTTGACCACAGCCGGGCGCCACATGAACAATGCCCGTTCCTTCTTCCTGGGTTACCTCCTTCCACAAAATTACAGAGTGCTTGTAGCTACCTAAGGTTTCTTTTACAAACGGTAATTTGTCAAACAACCCTTCGTATTTAAACCCCTTCAATTTCTTGCCCTTAAATTTCTCTATTATTTCTCCATCTTTAATGAAATAAGATTTTTCTTTAAGTAAAATAAAAATGTTGCCTTTTTTGTCTTTTACTTTTACATAATCAAAATCAGGATGAACAGCTATTGCGACATTACCAGGTAATGTCCAGGGAGTAGTTGTCCAGACAAGAAAATAAGTTTTCTTTAGGTTTTGGACTGGTAGCTTGAAAAATATTGATTTGTGAGTTAATTCTTTATACTCTTCTGTTAAAATTTCATGCTGAGAAATGGCCGTTCCACACCGAGGACACCATGGAACTACATCTCTGCCTTTATATAAAAATCCGTCTTTGTGGCATTTTTTTAGGAAATGCCAAATAGCATAGTTATTCTCATCAGACATCGTATAATAAGAATTTTGCCAGTCCATCCATTGACCGAGCCTAATTGACTGTTCTGTTTGAATTTTCGAATATTTCTCAACTCTCTCTTTGCATTTTTTGACAAACTTCTCTATGCCGTATTTCTCTATATCTTTTTTATTGCGGAAGCCGAGCTCTTTCTCAACTTCTACTTCAACCCACAAGCCCTGACAATCAAAGCCGTTTTGAAATCTCTGGCAAAAACCCTGCATTGCTTTATATCTTTGAAAAAGGTCTTTGTAGGTTCTTCCCCAGGCATGATGAACTCCCATAGGATTGTTGGCAGTAATCGGGCCATCTAAAAATGACCAGCGTTTTTTGCCCTGATTTTTCTGGCGTAATTTTTCAAAAATCTTGTTCTCTTTCCAAAATTTTAGGATTTTTTTCTCAATTTTAGAAAAATCTATGGACATAGTTTTCTTAGTTCGCCAACCTCTATGCCAGTATTGTTTAACTTTTGCTCTAAAAGTTGCTCATTATCCAAGCCCTTTACTGCTCCTTCCAAAAACCATAAAGGGGCGCCATGGCTAACAATTAAGATTTTTTTGTTTTTGTATTTCTTTTCTGTATCTCTCAAAAAATCGACAACCCTTCTTCTAACATCGTTCCAGCTCTCTCCACCTTGTGGCTTTATCCTAAATCTTTTTTTCGGATCAGGAAAATCCTGATAAAAGTCAGCTATGGGACGACCACAATAAGCTCCTCGTTTCTGATCTTGTAGTCTTTTGTCGTAACTCACTTTGAGGTCAAGGGATTTGGCAATGATCTGAGCAGTTTCTTTGGTGCGCCGATAATCTGAAGAAAGAATCAAATCGATTCTTTGTTTTTTCAGGTCTTTGGTAATGGTTCTAATTTGTTCTCTTCCCTGCCGGCTTAATCCCACAGAAAACATCTCGTCTGCCGGATAAATTATATCCAGATATTTCCAGGCTGGATTACCATGCCGCAAAATGAAATAAATATTTTGCATAATTACATTTTTTCAGGGGCAGAAATTCCCATTAAATCTAAAGTGTTTTTCAATACGGTTTTAGTGGCTAAGACCAAAGATAGTCTTGCTCCGGCTAATTCTTTATCTTCGGTAATCACGTGGCAGTCTCGATAAAACTGGTGGAAAACTGTAGCTAAATCCATAGCATATTGGGGAATTCTCTGGACTTGATAATCTTTAACTATATCTTCAATAATTTCTGGAAACCTAACCAGCTGTTTAATAAGCTCTAGTTCATTTGGATGATTTAATAGTTTAAAGGCCTGCCGAGAAGAACCTTGTTGATGTTTAACATCAACAGCTTTACGCAAAATACTACATATTCTGGCATGAGCATATTGTACGTAGTAAACCGGGTTTTTCTCTGACTGCTTTTTAGCCAGGGCGAGGTCGAAATTTAAATGGGTATTGGCTGATTTTTGAAGAAAAAAGAATCTAGCAATATCAACTCCTACCTCATCAAGTAATTCATCCATAGTAACAAAAGTTCCTCTCCTTTTTGAAATTTTCAGCTTTTCCCCTTTTTCAAGTATAGTTACAAACTGAAGCAATAAAATATCAAGTTTTCCTTTGTGACCTAAGGCTTCCACTCCTGCCTGAAGACCTACTACATCACCAGCATGGTCAGCTCCCCAAACGTCTATTACCTTGTCAAATTTCTTCTTCTCAAATTTATAGTGGTGATAGGCGACGTCACCTGCCAAATAAGTCTTATCTCCATCCGCTTTGACTACGACTCTATCCCTCTCATCGCCATATCTTGATGATTTAAACCACAGAGCTCCTTCTTTTTGATAAATTAAATTTAGGAGCCCGCCTTTGGCGGGAGGATGTGATGGGAGGGTTGTAGTCTGCTCCAAAATCTTCAAAACTTTATTAACTTGGCCACTCTCGTGAAGAGTGTTTTCTGGAAACCACTCGTCATAGTTAATTCCCATTCTGTCGGTTGTTTTCTTAATCATCTCATCAATAACAATTTTGGCTGCGAGCTTACCTGCCTTATAGGCCTCTTTTTCTTTGATTCTTTTGGCAAGTTCATCAATATATTTACCCTTGTATTTCGCTTCGCTATCTTTCAAAATCGAATGTCCGAGAGCCAAAATTTGCATCCCGTAATCGTTGATATAATAAGCTTTCTCTACTTTAAATCCCGCTTTTTTCAGAACATTTCCCAAAACATCACCAAAAGGACCACCCCGAGCATTGCCGACAGTTAAAGGACCTGTTGGATTTGCCGAAATAAATTCTACCTGAACCTTCTTTCCTTTACCAATATTTAGTTCACCAAATTTCTCTCCCTTCTTTAAAATTTCTCCAATTCTTTGTTGTAAATATTCTTTTGAAAGAAAAAAATTAATAAACCCTGGCTTTGCTATTTTGACTTTTTCAAATAAACTAGAACCTAAAACCTTTAAACTAGAACCTAAAATATTGGCAATCTCTAAGGGATTTTTTTCTACAATTTTCGCAATTACCATCGCAATGTTTGTAGCATAATCACCGTGAATTTTCTCCTCCGGATGTTCAATCTTAATCTCGGGAATTTCAAATTGAGGCAAAGCCTTCTCTTTTTGGAGTTTTTTTATTGACTTCTCTATCAATTTAGCTATTTCTTGACGAATCATTACTTCTAATTTAGCATATTTTTGCTAAAATGAAAGAGGTGAAGGTATTGGCCAAAAACAGAAAGGCTTATTTTAATTATGAAATCCTGAAGAAATTTAAGGCAGGAATTTCTTTGATTGGCCAGGAAGTGAAATCAATAAAAACAAGGGGAGCAAGTTTGGCAGGTTCGTATGTGGTTTTAAAGGAAGAGGAAGTTTTTTGGATTGGGCTTAATATTCCTCCTTATCAGCCAAAAAATGCGCCAAAAGACTATAATCCAGAAAGAACACGAAAACTTCTTCTTAAAAAATCAGAAATTAAATATCTAATTGGTAAAACAATACAAAAAGGCTTGACTTTAATACCCCTTAGGTTATATACTAAAAATAGGAAAATAAAGTTAGAGTTCGGAATAGCAAAAGGAAAGAAAAAAGCTGATAAAAGAGAATTAATTAAAAAAAGAGAAGTAGAACGAGAAATAGAAAAACAATTAAAAATAAGGGGATGAAAAAGGATTGATGAAAGAAACTTTTAAACTATGCAGGTTGAGTTTACTAGAAACTCATAAAACTTCTAGTAAGATAATAAGTGCCAACTTATTTGCAAGCCCAAAGCTTGCTCCTGCTTACGCATAAACCCGTGAGCCATCTGATCACTGATTCTCGATAGGTGAAATCAGGTGTTATATCATCGAGATAGATAGTTCTTTTTGCCTCAAAGGTTCTATCAAAAGATAGGGGCTATGATGCTGGAATTTTTTTCTGCTTTATATCCAGCATTCCAAAACTAAAGCAGAAAAAACCTGTAGAAATATTTTAAAAGGACTTTCAGACGGGAGTTCACGTCTCCCCATCTCCACAAAAAAGTTAAAAAATTCTATTTTTAAAAGACCATTAGTCAATAACCGAATAAGGGCTCCTCAGGTCAGGGTGATTGACAAGACCGGAAAACAGCTGGGAATTTTGGCAATTGAAAAAGCGCTCCAGATAGCCAGGGAGCGTAATTTAGATTTAATTCAAGTCACCGAGAAGGTAATGCCGCCAGTCTGTAAGATAATGGATTACGGGAAGTATCTTTATCAGGAAAAAAAGAAAGAAAAGCTAACTCCAAAAAGTTCGGGTGAGTTAAAAGGAATAAGATTAGGGTTTGGAATTTCCCAACATGATTTAGAAGTCAGAGCAAAGTTGGCAGAAAAATTTTTAAAAAAAGGGCACAAAGTCAGAGTGGAATTAATCTTAAGGGGCCGGCAAAAAGCCCTTCCTGACTTTGCCAGAGAGAAAATTAACCAATTTCTTAGAATTTTAGAAGGGATTTTACCAATAAAAATTGAGCGGGGATTAAAAAGAGAGTCGAGAGGTTTTATAGTAATAATTTCAAAACAATGAAAACAAGAAAGTCTATATTAAAGCGTTTTAAAATTACGAAAACCGGCAAGGTTTTAAGAAGACCAACCGGGCTTAACCATTGTCGAGCAAAAAAATCCGGGAAAAGAATTAGAAAAAGCCGAAAATTGGTTCTGGTTTCAAAAGCTGAAGCTAAAAAAATTAAAAAACTATTAAAGTAAAAATTACGCGACCCGGCCGCGTAATTTAATTAAAGTATGGTAAGAGTTAAGCGAGGAAAAATTGCTCACAAAAGAAGAAAGCATTTATTAGAACATGCCAAAGGTTTTCGCTGGGGAAGAAAGACAAAATATCGAGCAGCTAAAGAAGCTCTAATGCATGCCTGGAAATATGCCTATCGAGACAGGAGAGCTAAAAAAAGAGATTTTCGAAAACTCTGGCAGGTCCAAATTAATGCTGCCTGCCGCCAACTGGGAATTTCCTATAGTAAATTCATTGCAGGTTTGAAGAAAAATAAAATTGAGCTAGATAGAAAAATCTTAGCTATTTTAGCTCAAAGTCATCCCAAAATTTTTGAAAAAATAGTTGAGAAAATCAAACAATAACTTTTTTCCTTTCAATTTTTAGCCCTTCTTTTTTAAGAAGGGCAATTTTATTTCCGGTTCCATTTTTATATCCTCCAATTCTCCCCTTTGACTTTATGACGCGATGACAGGGGATTTTGATTCGCCAGCTGGCGGATTTATTTAAAACATTCCCGACTGCCCGCCAGGCCCGAGGATAGCCTGCTAATTTTGCCACTGTTTTATAAATTAAAACTTCCCCGACGGGAATTTTTTTAACTACCTGAAAAACTTTTTCTTTAAAAGAAGTCATTTTACATTAATCTTTTGCTTGTCTTACTTTGAGACTTGATGAATTACTCTTTGAGGGAAAGGAATTTCTATCCCTTCTTTGTCAAAAGCAATTTTAATTCTTTTTCTAAGCTCACCTGTAATGCTCCATTGTTTTAGGGGCTTTGTCTCTCCTAAAATCTTTATGATTATTGCTGAATCTCCAAAATTATCAACTCTTAAAAATTGAGGGGCTTTAATAATGCTATCTGCCCAGTCGGGGTCTTCAGCTAATTCTTCACCAACTTGATTGACCACCTTTATTACTTTTTCCAAATCGGATTTATAAGAAATTCCGATATTTAAATTTACTCTGGCAAAGCCTTTGGATAAATTTGAGGCCTTTTTTATCTCACCATTAGGAATATGGTGAACAACGCCATCTAAATCTCGCAAAATAGTTTTTCTTAAAGTTATATCTTCAACTAAGCCACAAGTTCCGTCCGCGCAAACCACATCTCCTTTTCTATATTGATTTTCAATAAGGATAAAAAGCCCGGCTAAAAAATCTCTAATCATATACTGAGCTCCAAATCCTAAGGCCACTCCTAAAATTCCGGCTCCAGCTAATATCGGACCAATGTTTATCCCTAATTCAGGCAAAATCATCATTATCGCCATCAACCAAACGACGATTTTCAAAGCGCCGGCAAAAACCCCAGTTAAAGTATTCTTCCTTTTTTCCGTTGCCTCTTTAGTGGTGTCTTTCACTCCCTTTCTAATCATCCTTTCAATAATTTTCCCTCCGATTCTGTTAATTAAATAAGCAACCAATAAAACAATAAAAATCTTTATGCCGTGGGCAAAAAACCAGGCGATTAATTTTGGGATAATATTTACCATTTTTTTTATGATAACACTTCTTTAAAAAGTTTTAAATAATCCCTCAAAAGTCGAGGTATTAAAAATTTTCCCCTGACCGTTTCTTTAGCAACTGTTCCTAATTTTTCTCTTAATTCAGGATTTTTAATAAGCTGAACAATTCTCTTTGCTACTTCTTTAGAGTTGGAAACTAAAAACCCATTTTTGCCATTTTGAATTTGGAGTTTGATTCCGCCCGCTCTCCCGCCAATTACCGCTTTTCCTTTCCACATTGCCTCTGTCAATGACAATCCAAAACCTTCCCGAAATGAATTTTGCAAAACAACTTCAGAAGCAACTTGGATAGCATTAACAAAATCATCAACCTTTAAACTTCCTAACGTATTAGGATCAGAAAAGAGAAAGATATTGGAATCTTTTTCACTCTTTTTTCTAATCAGTTTATAAACCTTCATTGCATCGGGGTCGTCTCTGGCTAAGAAAAATCCCACTAAAGTTAATTGTAAAGCAGGAATTTTCTTTTTGGCTAACTGATAACCTTCAATTACTTCCGAAAAACCTTTCCAAGTATCAAATCTTGAAACTTGAGAAATTAAAGGTTGAGAAGTATCTAATCCATAATTTTTTAGAATCTCTTTCGCCACAGTCAAATCTAAGGATTGATTTTTTGGCATTAAGGGATCAATAGCTGGAGGGAAAACCGCTGCTTTTTCTTTTATTTCTTTTTTAATATATTCTTTTGAACTAAGAATAAGTCTATCATACATTCTTAAAAATCCAGCAAAAAAATTCCAAACTTCTGGATTAGGAGAAGTTAAATCAATATGCAGACGGCAAATTGAGGGATGGAAATGGGGCAAATATAAGATTAAACCTGCTGGTTGAGGGTCGTGAATTACCCAAATATCAGCTTTCATATCTCGCATTAAAAAGGCACTTTTTTCCATGTGTTGTAAATATTTTACTCTGTGCCAAAAAGGAAAAGCATATTCATTACCTTGAATAGCATTATGAATTTCTTTAGTGATTTTGAAAAAATCCTCTCTCAGCGGAATAGTATACCATTCGACTTTAATCCCCACGCCCTTCATTAGGGGAACGAGGCTTTTCAAAACCTCAGCAACCCCTCCACCTCTGGGAGTGGAATTAATCATTTTTATATTCAGCCCTTTAAGGGGTCCGGCGAGATTTATTATTTCTTCAAAATTCTCTTTTGAAATTAATTTTTTATATTTTTCTAATTTTTGAGTTAGAGTCTTAACTTTGGGCAGCATATTTTTCTAAAAATTGGTTAGCTTTTTTGAGAATTTCTTTGGTATTTCTAAATGTTAATTTTTTTATTGCTTTTTCGTAGGATAACCATTCAAAACCAAGATGTTCAAAAGAAACTTTAATATCTTTTTCTTTCGTTTCTGCTAAATAAAAAGTGACAAATTTCAGAATATTTTTTCCCCTAAATTTAAAAAAATACTTTATCCGCTCTTTAAAACCGTCCTCAAATTCAATGTCTTTTAATCCGGTTTCTTCTTCCACTTCCCTTCTCACAGTTTCAATTTCCTTTTCCCCTTTTTCAATATGGCCCTTGGGTAAATCCCAATATTCCTTCGGTGTCTTAGGCGAAGAAGGATAATGAAGCGAGAGATAATAAATTTTATCATTCTCTCTCCTAAAAATTATAGCTCCGGCTGATTTTTCAATTGGCATAGTGGTAATACCAAGTTAGTCGCTCGCCCTCTCTGGCACAAAGTGCTAGCGCTCGGCTTCGCCTCGCTTAGGGCTCGCTCCTTAAAAACCGAACCGCAGCGAGGTGAAAAAGAGATTTATCTCTTTGACCACCCTCTGTTTTTAATCTTTTCCTACACGGGAGAACCGAAAGGTTCTCGGTCGGGAGTTTCCGCTTCGCGGAGAACTCTCGCGACCTGACCCGACCCATCTCCGATGTGGGATGTTTTATTTGAAATACCTTAATAATTTTTCTAATGGTTGGACATTAATTATATCTTTTTTTTCGGCCCAGCCGCGGCGGGCTTGGGCAATTCCAAATTCAATAAATCTCATTTGGTCCAGGTGGTGGGCGTCAGTATTGATTACCATTTTTACTTCAGCCTCTTTTGCCCGACGAATATTCTGGTCGTTTAAATCTAATCTTTCAGGAAAAGAATTGATTTCTAAAATTGTTCCTGTTTCTTTAGCCGCTCTCAAAATTTTATCAAAATCAATTTGGTATTCATTTCTTCTTTTTAAGATTCTGCCGGTTGGATGGGAGATTATTTTAATATAGGGATTTTTCATTGCCTGAATAATTCTTTCTGTCATTTTCTCTTTTGGCATTTTCATATTTGAGTGAATTCCAGCAATAGCATAGTCTAACTTTTTTAGGGATTCATCTCTAATATCTACTAAGCCATCATTCAAAATGTTTGTTTCTGCTCCCTGAAGAATTTTGAAATTTTTGAATTTTTGATTTAATTTGTCAATTTCTTTTCTTTGTAAGGCCAGCTTTTTCTCGTCTAATCCGTGCTCAATTCTTAGAAATTTAGTATGGTCAGTAATTCCCAAATATCTATATCCTCTTCTCATCGCAGTTTCGGCCATTTCCAAAATCGAATTATGACCTCCATTCCATTTAGAGTGAGTATGTAAATCCCCTTTAATATCTTTAAAATCAATTAACTTCGGTAATTTCCATTCAAGGGCAGCTTCAATTTCGCCCTGGTTTTCTCTCAATTCAGGAGGTATCCAAGCCATCCCTAAGATTTTATAAACTTCTTCTTCATTTTTCCCAGCAATCTGTTTCTTCCCCCGAAAAACTCCATATTCATTCAGTTTTAATCCTTTAGCTATGGCAATTTTTCTGGTGACGATATTATGCTCTTTTGAACCAGTAAAGTATTGGAGAGCTGAACCATAACTTTTTCTTGGAACAACTCTTATATCCATATCGAAACCTTCTCTCATTTTAACCGATGATTTAGTTTTGCCCTTGCCCCAAATTTTAATCACTCCGGGTAAAGAAACAAAAAAATCCATAACTTTCTCTGGATTTTTGGAAATTACCAAAAAATCGACATCGCCAATAGTTTCTTTCATTCTTCTAACTGAACCTGCCGGACTTATTTCCTCAACCTCTTTTAGGCTTTTTAATTTTTCCTGAACTTCCATAACGACCGAGAGAATATCTCCTAAAAGAAACCTTCCTTTGCTTCTCTTTAAAAAAGCTATCCCCTCCAAGATATTTTTTTCAGTTTTTTCCCCAAAACCGAAGAGAGGAGCAATTTTGTGAGCTCTGGCTGCTTTCTCTAAATCTTTTAAATTTCTAATCCCTAATTTTTGGTATAATACCTTTGCCTTTTTTGGACCCATTCCCTCCACAGCTGCTAATTCTCCGATATTCAAGGGAGTTTTTCTCTTAAGTTCTTGGTAATACTTTATCTTTCCGGTTTTTAAATATTCTTCAATTTTCTCAGCAATGCTTTTCCCTATTCCAGGAATATCTTTTAGAACTTTAATTCTCCCTTTTTTATAAATTTCTTCAATATCTTCCTCCAGGGTTTCCAAAGTCAGCGCCGCCTTCTCATAGGCATAGGGTTTGAAAGACACTCCTTCCATCTCAAGATATTGAGCTATCTCATATAATATTTTAGCTATTTCCTGATTTTTCATAGCTCTTACGAAATGTCGGTTTCGGTTAAAATGGTTTCTCGGCCGGTGGTACCCGCGGAATAAAGTGGTCTTTCGGAAAAATTTGATTACGGATTAATAACAAAATTGAGGAAGCAATTAAACCAAAAACAGAAACCAAGACAAAAACGGTTTTAAATCCTAAAATTGTGGCCATTACCCCGCCGAAAGCAGCGGCAAGACCAAAGGCAAAACCAATAGCGGTACTCTCGACGCTCCAGGAAAATGCTTCCCAACCCTTGTTTATATGCCTGGTGAAAATTCCTGCCCAAGTTGGAATAACGCAGGCCATGGCCAGACCCCTGATAAATTCTAATAAAAAAATCTGCCAAATTTGAGAAGAAAGAAGGTAACCGAGAGGAATTAGGTTAGCTATATACATACCGACAATCAGAAATTTAAAATCATCTTTCTCTCCTTTCTTAAGGTCAAAAAAATAGGCAATGAAAGGTTGAAAAATTGATTTGACAATCCAGTAAGTCGCCGCAACAAATCCAACTATTGCCAAACTTCCGCCGTGAATGTTTCTTATTATAAACACAGCAAAAATAGGACCGATTAACCCCCACCCGGATTGAAGAAAAAAGTCAGAAAGGATAAAAGTTTTAATAACTTTATTAATGCTGATTTTCATTCTTGATTAACTTTTTATTATTTTTACGATTATTTTTCTTTCTCTTGGTCTATTGTCGAAGTCCAAAAACGCAATTTGTTGCCAATTGCCCAAAGCTAATCTTCCTTCTTCAATCGGCACTGCTAAAAATGGCTTTAGCAAAGCCGAACGAATATGAGCATAGCCGTTACAATCACCCCATTTTTTGCAATGCTCGTAATCTTTTGACATCGGCGCAATTCTTTCCAGAACTCTTTTTAAATCTTCAATTAAACCTGGCTCATACTCAATAGTAGTTATCCCGCAAGTTGAACCAGGAGAAGATATTACGCAAATTCCATCTTTTATCTTAGAGCTTTTAACCGTCTGAGAAACCTGCAAAGTTATGTCAACGATATCGTTGAACCCTTTGGTCTTAATCACAAAACTCATATTATTTTATTCTACCAAAAAATACCTGATTGGCAATTTTTTAAAGAATTAAAAAAAATTGATAGAATATTATCTTTGTTGACATTTTCTTTTTTGTTAGATAGAATATAAAATTATAATAACCATTGAAGATATAGTTATGTAGTTCTTAAAAGGTTAATATTTATTAAGGTAAAGGAGGCCAAGATGGAAATAAATAAAGCGCCGAAAGATATTGAGGATGGATTGGTGATATCTACGGAAGAAGGGCACACCTGGGTTATTGAAGCCCCCGACAGGAAAGGATTAAGGACAGTATATTTCGACGGTAAAAAGGAGGGCCGAGGAGTTTTACTGGGCAGTGTTTTGCCAAAAGCATTAGGATACACACCTCTATCCCAAGACATTGAGGCTGGCTACAGGTTAGGGATCAAGTTCCCCGACCGTCCGAAATCAAGTCGTGTTCTGGTATCCGATTTTATTACTACCATTATAGTCATGACTAAAGAAAGAGAAAAAGTATCAGCTATATATGGGTATGTCAATTAGTAAGAACCTCGGTTCAATTAAGGACCGAGGTTATTCATTTTTGACACTAACGATTTATTTTGTTATTTTAAAATAAAGGTGGGGTTCGTCAGTGTCTTTGAAAATTTTTCAAAAAGACAGGCCGTCAGAAATCTGACAGCTCTGAATACTAGCTTTGTATCGCTTCGCATCTTTTTTCACAGCAAAAGGCGAGGGAGGGAACACCACCATAATATCAAGGGGTTGTCTTTTAAGATATATCTTTTAAAGTTAGAGGCAACCCCAGTTCTTTTTAAAAATAATAATGAAAGGAGCAGTTAATGAGAAACTATGAAGAAATACTCCCGGAAAAGTCTCCGGAGGAATTGGCGAAAGAAGAATTAATAGAAAGGGCAATAATGGAAGAAGAAACAGCGAGATTTAACGCTATTTTGCCTAAAAAAACAAGCTTGATAAATCCCAGAGAGATACCTACCTGCTTTTGGCTGGCAAAAGAGATAAAAATCCATCCTGATGATTTAATCCAGATTCTAAGATTGATAAGAAGCAACCGCAATTGCCTTTATAAAGTAGTATACCTGCCAAAAGAAAGTGGCGGCAAAAGAAAAGTTTGCGTTCCCGATGAACGCTTAAAGAAAATTCAGAGGAAAATTAATAAATATGTTCTCAGCTTCTTAAATCCGGCTAAAAATGTATTTGGTTTTTCCGGCGGAAGCATTAATGAAGCGATAAATCCTCATTTGGGAGCAAAAAGCATTCTTTGCGTTGATTTTGAAGATGCTTTTCCAAGCGTAAATTTTGATGATGTCTTTCAATATCTAATTGAAGGAAGAAGGGTACGGTTTAAAGCAGAAATGAATCCTGCCCTTTATGGCCCTGATGAAACCGCAGAGCAAAAGAAAAAGTACCGCTATGAGTATGGTTATTTCTCCTGGTATGGAGCGAGAATTGTAGCTGAACTCACCACCTTTAAGGGAAATCTTCCTCAAGGAGCACCGCCCAGCCCAAAACTTTTTGATTTAATATGTAAGAAATTGGATGAGAAGCTTTTATCTCTGGTAGAGAACTCCGAAGGGAAATATACCCGTTATGCTGACAATCTTTTCTTTTCAATAGAAAAAGAAAAATTTCCTCAAAAAGTAAAAATTGCCCTTTTAAGAGCAATTAGGAAATATGGATTTGAGCCTCACAAGATTAAAGAGAGAAGGATGATAAGGGGAAGCAGTTTAAGAATGCTCGGATTGAATGTAATTGAAGGAAAAGCTCACAATACGCGCACCTTTAAAAGGCGACTGCGTCTTTCTCTTCATCATCTTGGCTGGCTTTTAGACCATGGCCTGGATTATGAAAAAACCTGGCAGAAGGTTCGCGGACAAATGGGGTTTGCCAGAATTGATACCTTGCCGCGAGGTCTTCTGGATGATTATCTGAAATTGGAAAAAAGAATATCTTAAAAAGCCTTGGTTTTTTGACAAATCAAGGCTTTTTTCCTGTTTTACTCTGAGACAGAGCTGTTTTATTTAAATCTTCTAAAAACTTTTTCAGGTCAATTCGATGGAACCCAACCGCTTCTTCAATTGTTTCAGGTTTTGCCATCGGACAGCCAACGCAATGAAGCCCATAATCAATAAAAACGAAAGCTGTCTTTGGATATCTCTTAATTACCTCACCAATAGTCATTTCTTTTGTAATAGCTGATTTTTTCTCCATAATTACTCTTTTAATTTTTTCTTGAATTCTTCCACAATTTCTACCGGAGCCGGGTCAATTTTATATTCTTCAGCCAAATAATAGCTTACCCAATCAGCAAGAATTAAATTATTGAATACTTTCTCTAAAATACTTTTCCCCTTAATCTCAACGAAATCAACTCCAGCGCCTTTTTTCCTTAACAAAACATCCGTTAAATCCATTGCTTTTAAAACCTTTGGATGGTCATCTGAATCTCGAAGCATAATCACCTGAAAATTTTTGAGACAGCAAACCGGTCGCTTCGCTCCCTGCTGTGTGTGAACAGTGGGCAATCGCTCCGCGATTAAGTTATATCCTACAATCTCGTTATGAATAAGTTCAGGAAAATAGTTCCAAAAAGCCATTGTTTTTGAATTTTCATTTAATTTTATTTTCCAAATCCGGGCTAAGGACTTAAATTTGTTTGAAGCATAAATAATAGGGATTTTGCCCGCTAATTTTTTAGCTAAAATTTTGCCCCGGTCTTCTAATTCAAGGGGTCTCAAATTTTCAGCTATTTTAAAGATCTCTCCAGAACTATCCTCAATTATTCCGGAATTAGACAAAACCTTTACCAAAGCTCCAAAAAGATAGCCAATGGCCCAGCGGGGCTGAATTTTAACAGGAGGCAGAGAGACAAGGGGCGTATTATATTTTTGGGCCAATTTTGCAAGCTCTCCTCCAGTAGTAATGGCTATCACTTTAAGTTTTCTTTCTTGAGCTTCTTTTAAAGCTGAAATTGGCTCTTTGGTATTCCCGGAAAAGGAAATACAAACTATTAAACTTTCTTTAGTTGCTTGAGGAGGAAGATTGTAGCTGCGATGAATATAGAGGGGTAATCTCAAATCATTAAAAAAAATAACTAAAAGGTCGGCAGGTAAAGCTGAACCGCCCATTCCGCAAATTATAATATTTTCAAACCTTCCCTCAACCCTAATATCTTTTGCTCTTTCTATGCCTTCTTTAAATTGTTTTGGAAAATTTAAAATTGTTTCTCTCATAACTTTTATTTAAACTCTGCAATGAATTTCTTAAAGGAGCGATCATAAGTTCTTTCTGCTTCTTTAGAAAAACAACAGGCTGGAAGTTCGTTATTTTTCAAATGATATTTTAGACACTGACAACAAATCCCTTTTCTTGGACAATCAGGATAAGTGCAGGGGCAATCTCTTAAATTTTGTTCCTTTTTACAGGGGCCCGCAGAAGACGGGAAGGTTATGGGTGGGTTGGGGTCCATATGTTTTGCCCTTTATTTTTTCTTTAGTTTTTTTTCTCGAAATTTTTTATCTAAAACTTTCATAAATTCAAGCAAAGTGGGGTCGTCGAAAAATTCCCTTGCCCACAACCACCAAGGACCCAAAGGAGGATTTTTATACTTTTTCCAATATTCATAAGCTTGCAAGAAATTTTCCATTCTATCGGCTTGGTGGAAAAATCTCCCTTCTGGAGTTAACCCTTTTTCATAATCTAACCAGAGTTTATTTATTTCTTTTTTTAATTTGGGTGGTAATTTTGAAATAAGTTTCTTAAGGGCTTTGTTTTCTTTTTTATATTTCTTGATAGCCTGCTCTCTTTTCTCATAATTAGAGAATCTTGGCCAGGTCTTCATTAGTTCTCTAAGTTTCTTTTTGTTTTTAGGTAAAACCGAGTCATAAGGAGTTGTATCTCCTGCATATATTTCACAGAGATCGTGAATTAAGGCTATTTTGATAAGTTTTTCTATATTAATACCGCCCTTTTTATAACCTAAAATCCAGACCATTATCGCAGATCGAAAAATATGTTCGGCAATACTCTCTGGGTTTTTTATTTGATTTATTACCCAACCCCTTCTCGGAAGGCGTTTTAATTTTCCAACTTCAATTAAAAAATTGAGAATATTTTTCATACTTCATTTAATTTTACCATAGACTCAATGAATTAAAAAGAGAGGAAAAATCCTCTCTAGATAAGAAACCGCTCACTTCGCTTACTGCAATTTGTTCCGCAAATTAAAAATGTGAGATAATTAAAATTATTCTAAGAAATATTATATTTTATTTTCTTTATTTTATAAGTTGTCATAATTGGAGAAGATACAACAACCTCATCGCCAACTTTATGACCCAAAAGAATTTTCCCAACTGGCGATTCATTAGAAATTTTACCAATAGCAGGATTGGCCTCTAATGTTCCAACGATTTCAAATTCATCGTTTTGATCATCGACCCCAACTATTACCTGAGCCCCTAAATTAATGATATTTTGTTTTTCTTTTTTGGGAGCTTTAATCAATTCCGCATTTTTTAAAATGTATTCAAGCTCCGCTATTCTTGTTTCTAGAAAACTTAAATCTTCCTGAAAAGAGAGGTATTCAGGATTTAAATCCTCAGAATGCCAAATTTTGGGCATCTCTCCTCTGGTTTTCAAAAATTTGAGAGCCTTGAGGTCTTTGTATTCTTTCTTTATTTTCTCTAATCCTTCTTTAGTTAAATAAAACTTTTTTTCTTTCGTCATATAAGGACAAACCCCCTTTTCGGGGGGGGTTCGAAAATTTTTTTATTGTCGAGATTTATTTATCTAATTAATCTAATTTCCGAATCCTCCCGAAAAATTTCTTTGGCAAGTGGGGTAAAATACACCCTAACCCAAACAATGCCAGTTGAAAAACAGGTTTTTCTCATCTGTAAATTTTTTTGCTTTCTCGACATAATTTTTTTTAAAACTCCTCTCGCTTCTATTTTAGCTACTGGAGGACTCTTGTCAAGCCCCCTAAGTTTGTTTTCAAACTTTAGGAGCTAATTCTTGGTTAGAAAATTAATTAAAATTGCCTTTTCAATTCAGTTTCTTAAGTTTCTCTCCAACGATTTATTCTATTATACCAAGAAACTCTGTCAAGTTCCCTATCAAAGATTAAAAAATCTAAATATCGTGCTAAAATTAATTGTAGAAGAAAATTTTATTTGATTATGCTAAATCAAAATTTTATTGAAATTGACGGTTCCTACGGCTCTGGGGCAGGGGCTATACTTAGAGTTGCCGGTGCTCTTTCGGCAGTAACTCAAAAACCCTGCCGAATTTTTAATATTCGCAAGTCGAGGCCGAAACCAGGCCTGTCCATTCAACATCTTTTAGGCATTCAAGCTTTGGCACAACTCTGCAATGGACGGTTAGAAGGTGATAGGTTAGGAAGTGAAGAAATTAAATTTTATCCAGGCCAAATTTACAGACTACAACCCCCCCTCCACCCTCCTAGAAGGAACCTCGACCGGGTTTCTGTAAATATTCCTACTGCTGGAAGCATAACCTTAGTTTTACAAACTTTGATTCTGCCTGCTTTATTTGCTTCCCAACCTATAAAAATTATTTTTACTGGCGGAGCAACTGATACTTTTTTCTCGCCTACTATTGATTATTTTCATTATGTCTTTTTACCAACCTTAGAAAAAATGAATTTAACAGAGAACCGTTCTCTGTTAGTCGAAATCAGTGTTTTAAAACGAGGTTATTATCCGGAAGGTGGAGCAAGAGTGGAGGTAAAAGTTTTCCCATCAAAATTGAAACCAATTAATTTAACTGAAAGAGGAGAATTAAAAAAGATTTTAGTAATTTCTGGAGCTTCAAATGCTTTAAAAAATAAAAAAGTGGCGGAACGTCAAGTTGCCGGGGTAAGAGAAGTTTTAGGAAAATTGAAATTACCAACTGAAGAAAAAATTGAATATTACGATACTCAATGCCCGGGCAGTCAAATTTGCTTAGCAGCCTTATTTGAAAATACAATAATTGGAACTGATAATTTGGGGAAATTATCAAAAAGGGCAGAAGATGTAGGCAAAGAAGCAGCTTTGGAATTATTAAAAGAACAAAAATCCCAGGCTTGTTTAGATAAACATTTAGCTGACCAAGTTCTTCCTTATTTGGCCTTAGCCCAAGGTAAATCCCGAGTAACAGTTTCCGAAATTACCAACCATTGTAAAACTAACATCTGGGTAATTGAAAAATTCATTGAAGGAAAATTTGAAATTAAAGGAAGTTCAATTTCCTTTTTAGGCAAAAATTTTTAACAATAGAGAGACAACTGAAAAATAAATTACTTCTAACAAAAAACCCGCCCAAGGCGGGTTTTTTGTTATCTGAAGAATGAAAACTAAAATCTCCTTGGTCTCTGCTCTCGAAATTTACGCATACAATCTTGGCAACGAATAGAATCTAATCTTGCAGGGTCTGGGTTAAAGGGTAGCTGAGTTATTGGTGTTCCACAATCACGGCATTTAATATTCATTTTGGAAACATCGAACATCTGACGCTGGAAACCTCCTTCAGAAGGTTTTTCATCGAATTTTTTGAAGGCCATAAATTCTAATAGATTAAATTTAGATTAATAAAAAACGACCTTTTAGACCCTCGGTCGCTATGCTTAATTTTTGGCCTTCGCTAATTGTGGCCTCCAAAATTGGAAACCAATTTTGGAGTATTAACAAGACTTAACTTAAGATACTCGACTTATCGGTCTAAGCCTATCATACACGATTCAATTAACAAGTCAAGTGAAACAAACCTATCACCTTTCTTTGTCTCCCTTTCTCTCTCTCCGATTCTCTTTTGATTATGTTGAAAGTTTTTACTGCCTCTCCGGTTTTGTCAATAATCAGTTTGATATTTTCCTTGGTAATAAACCTCTGGGTATCTTCGGTGACTCTGGCTAACCCCGATTCTCCGGTTCCTATAATAATTGTATCAGGGTTTTGTTCAACTGCTCTTTTTACATCTTTAACGTCAATCCCATGGGATTCTTTTCTCCACCATTTTAAAACTTCATCTGTCCAACGAACTTCAACATCATAAGTATAATTTTCACCATTAATGGTAATTGAGCCGAAATTATAATTTTCGATCATATTTTAAAACAAGGTTCCTTGGCGAGATAAGTCTTTTTTCTCACCTTTCGAAAAAATCCTGATTTTCCCATAAACTCCATCGTAGCCTGGCTCAACACTAACTTTTCCCTCGCGGACTCTTGAAATGGCTTCTGCAATTTCGGGTAAAGTTGCTGCCCTCAAATCAGAAACAGAAACGTTAAGCAAAACATTAAATTCTGAACCGAATTTTTCAATCAGGTCCCTGTATTGTTTTTCTACTTCTTTTGTTCCAACCCCAACACCTAAAACTTCAGCAATTATTTCTGCCAAAGGAATCAAACTTTTGTAGGGAATGGCACCTTGAGGCTTAAATCCCTCGGGCCGGTCGGCTAATTGTTCAACTCGGTTTAGAACTCCAACGGTCAAGGGCCGGCCGCAGCGGGGACAAATTCCGTTGTATTTTTTGGTTTCAGCCGGACTTAAACTTATATTGCAATTCCTGTGGCCGTCAAAATGATATTTGCCCTCTTCGGGAAAAAATTCAATGGTGTATAAAAATTTTTGAGGGTCTTTGCTTTTTATTGCCGCAACAATTGCCGGATAACTCAATTCCGTGTCAAAAACATTTGCCTCTCTGCCCAGTTTGGCCGGACTGTGTGAATCACTGTTTGAGATTAAACTAAGCTTTTGGCCATCAGGCATTCGCCAAAGCATTTCTGGAGAAGCTGAAAGCCCAGTTTCCCCCGCATAGATATATTTTGAATATTCTTCAAAACATTCTTCAACTGAATCAAATCCAGATTTTGAACCAAATAAAGAAAACCATGGGGTCATTAAATGAGCGCCGACAATCAAGCATTTAGAATTAATATTTAAAACAATTTTTACTAATTCTTTGGCATCCAGGCCTAAAATGGGGCGACCGTCGGATTTTAAATTTCCAATCCAGCCAAGCTGGGTATTAATTTTCTCAACTGTTTGGAAATCAGGAGCAAAGATTAAAATATGGATTTTTCTCACCCTTCCTCCTTTTGAATAAATACAACTAATCTCCGAAGTCAAAATGAAACGGGTCTCAGAATCATTATTTTTCAATTTAAAAAGTTCCTGTTCTGCGGGCTCAAGTTTTTCTTTCAGGTTATTAAACCACTCTGGGTGAGTGAAATCTCCACTCCCAACAACTTTTATTCCTTTAATTTTTGCCCACTTATCAAGATTTTCCAAATCCATCTGAGGAGAAGTTGCTCTTGAATATTTTGAATGTAGATGAAAATCAGCGAAGAATTGCATACTCTTTTTTATATCACATTTATTTTGAAAACCAAAAAAGCGCAGCTAAAAACTGCACCGGAAAAAATTGAAAGAATAATTATCTTTTTATTAATTTAATGCCCAGGCTTGATATTTGGGTACCAGCGAAAATCATAATTCCCGCCATTATTGACCAGGCAAGCAGATTTAAAACTTTTGGTATAAAATCAACAGGCAACATTTCCTTCAATTGTCCCCCAAGCATTTCTTGCATCTGAGCCTCTTGGGTCTGAACTTTACCTTTCTGAGGCAAAACTACTTCTTTTTCTGGCGTTTTAAAAACTGTTGGCTCCAGAGCTTTTCCGGTAAAAATATTATAAGAAGTAAAAATACTGTAAAATATTATTATTAGGCCGGCGAATAACAAGAACCAGCCGATAATTTTTTGAGGTTTCATTTTAATTTACGAATTATTAATTGCGAAGCAATTACAAGGAGCGAAGCGACTGGTTTGTATTACGGTGAGAGAAGCGAACGGTTCCTTTCTTTAGTTCTTTTATCATCTTACCTTTAACGGTCAATCTTTCCCAAAAATTTTCTCTTCTAATAAACCAAAGCCGGCCAACACCAGAAGAGCTAAAAAAGTAGCAAAAATAGCTAAAAAATAAAGGTTAACTCCTATGGTAATTCCAATAGCCGCAGTCGTCCATAAACCGGCAGCAGTAGTTAAACCTACAACCCCTGATGGCTGGCGGAAAATCACCCCGGCTCCAATAAAACCAATTCCAATAGCTATAGCCTGAATTATTCTGGAAGGGTCAAAACTAATACCTTCTTTGTTAATAAAAAAATTAAATAATTCAAAAGTAATCACAGTAAAAAGACAAGTCCCCAAAGCTACCAAACTATAGGTTTGAAGTCCGGCTTCTTTCCTCTTATATTCTCTTTCTAGACCAATTAGCCCGCCCAAAAAAGCAGCCAGTAATAATTGTAAAATAATTCTAATTTGAGAGTTAACTAAAAACTCCATAAGATGCTGCACTTATTAGTATCTTGGTACTGCCTTTACAGTTTGTATACCTTATATCCCTCTCTTACTTTTTGCTCAACTTTTAAACCAGCAGAATCTCCAGCTTTAGCTGTTTCAATTTTTTTGTGCTCGATTTCCATAGACTCTACAGCCTGAGTAAAATCAGTGTCCCCTCCAACAATTCTAATATTATCTCCTGCTTTTAAGGCATCAGAAAGCTTAATAACTGCTACCCCTATATTCCCGAAATAGTGAGTAATTCCCCCCACTAATTTTCCTTCCTCGGGAACTTGAGGTTCTTCATTTGGCATAATTTTTAAAAACTTATTTTCTATTTGAGTCGACCTTTTAGTCCAGAGTTTTCTTTTTTCTCTTTTTTAATTAATTCAATTAATTTTTTTACTAATTCTTTAGGTTTTTTTTCATAAATAATTTTTTTAGCCCCTCGATAAGGACCGGTAGCAATCTTTTTAATTTTATCAGCCGTTCCCCCTGTTTCTTCTAAAACCGCAATCGGTTTTTGAATTTCAAAAGCAGTGGCGAATTCATGCAAGGTCCCCATTCTTCCGCAAATAATAATCACACCATCTGCTGCCTTTGTCATGATTACGTTTCTTCCCACATAATCAGCGCCGGTATAGACCATTACGTCAAAAGCATCCACTGGAAGTTTATATCTTTTTAAGTGGGCGGCTTCAGAAGGCGCCGGTGAAAAACCAACACTGAATCCCCCTACCTCCTTACATCCTAAAGCAGCAAAATAAGGAACACCTGTTGTAGCTCCAGTAACAAGAACAGAATTTTGGCGAAAAATTTCTCGCCCAATTTCTTTAGATAGCTCCTTAATCCCCTTACAACAATGGCCAACCCGGGCTGCCCCAGAAACAGCAATTTTGTATTTCATATTTAATTTGCGAAGCAAATTACAGTGAGCGAAGCGAACGGTTCCTTTTTTTAGTTTAACACATTTTTAAAAACTAAAGAAGAGGTAAAGTACCTCTTCTTTAGTGAGGGGGGAATGGTCTTAACAAATTAAGTCATTTGGAGCCGCTGGGTCGGACATAACCAGGCAATTGCTTTTTAACCTCCTTTATTAAAACCGTGTCCTTAGAGGAGAATCCCTCGCACCCCCTCACTTTATATATTAATTCCTTAAAAATATCTGTCAACTCTTCTTGAAATTAGGGAGGGTATTAATAATATATTGGCGAATTATTAAGCTGTTAATAACCCACAAGTTCTCCCCAGTTTATTAACAGAAATTAGTTTTTCCTTTGTTTTATTTTTATTTTGACATGTGATATAATAATTAAAACTCGAGAGAAAGCAGTCGCAATTCCAGAAAAGGAAAAAGTTGATTGCAACTACATAAATATGAGAAGTAATTTAAAAAATAAAATCGTGACTAAGGAAGAACTCTGGCAGGCAGTTTTGGCCCAAATCCAATTAAATATTTCTCAGGCTAATTTTAGCACTTGGTTTAGGAATACCGGGATTCTTTCCCAGAAAGAAGGCAAAGTTATAGTCTCTGTTCCTAATTCTTTTGCCAAAGAGTGGCTTGAAAATAAATACAACAAAATTATTTTTAAACTCTTGCACAGCTTGGACGGAGAAATCAAAGAGATTAAATATGCTGTCGCCCGACAAGGATTAAAAGTTTTGAAAAAACCCTCTTTCTCTTATCCAGAATCGGACCAGCTTGAGTTCCAAGAATTAAGAATAGACAAAGACACTAATCTTAACCCCCGCTATACTTTTGAAAATTTTGTGGTTGGTCCTTTTAATGAACTACCGCAGGCCGCTGCCTGGGCATCCTCAAAAAATCCTGGCCTTGTCTACAATCCTTTATTTATTTATGGAGGGGTAGGTCTCGGTAAAACCCATTTATTACAGGCAGTCGGTAATGAGGTGATTAAAAATTTTCCAGAAAAAAAATTAAAATATATTCCTTCTGAAAAATTTACTTCTGGAGTAGTAACGGCAATTAAAAATCATACGATGGAAAATTTTAAAACGAAATACCGACAGATAGATGTCCTTATTATTGATGATGTTCAATTTCTGGCTGGGAAAGAAAAAACTCAAGAAGAGTTTTTCCATACTTTTAATACTCTTTACGAAAGAAATAAACAAATAATTCTTTCCTCTGACCGGCCCCCAAAGGCTATCCCGGCACTTACCGAAAGATTAAGGTCCAGATTTGAAGGAGGAATGATAGCTGACATCGGTTATCCTGATTTCGAAACAAGAATGGCTATTCTTAAAACAAAGGCCCAAGAAAAAAAAATTAGCCTTCCCGAAGAAACCCTTACCTATATCGCATCAAACATCCAAAGAAATATTAGGGAACTTGAAGGAGCTTTGAACAGATTAGTCGCTCACCAAAAGTTAAATAACCGCCCCTTAGAGCCCGAAGAAGCTAAATCTTTGCTTAAAAAATTACTCTTTTCCTCAACTAGAACAGCCACGCCGAAAAAAATAATCAGGGCTGTAGCTAAATTTTACGACCTTAAAGAAAATAACCTTTTAGATTCCTCACGTAAAAGAGAGATTGTCAGGCCTCGCCAAATTGCGATGTATTTATTAAGAGAAGACTTAAAAAGTTCCTACCCTTTTATAGGAAGGAAAATGGGAGGAAAAGACCACACCACGGCTATTCATTCCTACGAGAAAATTTTCAAAGAACTTGAAACAAACGAAAATTTAAAGGAAGAAATTGAGTTAATTAGACAGCTTGTTTTCAGCATCTGACTTTTTACTTTTTATTGGAAACTTCCCTGGTTTATTAGTGAAAAAGACATGGTATTAGAAGTGGAAAATCTCTTTAAAAAGTTCTTTTTCTTTTCTTCTCTTTGTTATCCCTAATTAATTAACTACTTCTTTACTCATTTTCCATTAGTTTTCTTTTAGCTAATCTATTTTAAAAAAATATTTTTACCCAGTGCCTATAACTATAATGAAATTAATAATATTACAAAATAAATTAAAACAAGGACTTAACATCATCGAAAGAGTTTCCTCTAAATCTTTTAATTTACCTATTCTTAGAAACCTTCTTCTTAAAACTGAAAAAAACTTTTTACTATTGGTAACAACAGATTTAGAAATAGGAATTAAATGGTGGGTTCTTTCTAAAATAGAAAAAGAAGGTGAGGTTACTGTTCCAACTTCTATTTTATCAACTTTTGTAAGCCTCTTACCTGAAAAACCGGTCGAACTAACAACCCATAATCAAATTCTATCTGTTGAATGTGAAGGTTATAAAACCAAAATAAAAGGACAAAGCTCAGAAGATTTTCCGATTATTCCTGAAATATCAGAAGGTATCTCATTTTCTCTTGACAGTTATTCTTTTTGTCAAGCCGTAAATCAAATTGTAGATATCGTCCTTCCCTCTACGGTAAGGCCTGAAATTTCAGGCATCCATTTCTTTATCCAAAAAGACTTAATAAAAATGGCAGCTACTGATAGTTTTAGATTAGGTGAAAAAACTCTGTTTTTAAAAAAACCGCTTACAATTGAAAAGGAAATTTCCCTGATTCTGCCGCAAAAAACAGCAAAAGAAATAATTAATATTTTTGGAGAAAAACAAGGAGAGCTTAAAATCCTGGTTAGCCCTAACCAAATTTTATTTGAATCTACAATGTCTGAAACCCCCCATCCAGAGATTCGTCTCACTTCAAAATTAATCGAAGGAGAATACCCAAACTATCAGGAGATTATTCCTAAAAAATATGAAACTCAGGTTATTTTAGATAAGCAGGAATTTTTAAACCAGATTAAAGCAGCTAGTCTTTTTAGCGGGAAAATAAACGAGGTCAAATTTAAAATTGACCCTAAAAAAGAAATAGTGGAGATTTCCAGCCAGAACCCCGAAACTGGAGAATACCATTCTTTACTCTCAGGGAAAACAAAAGGGAAAGAGGAAGAAATTTCTTTTAATTATAAATTTTTAAATAGCGGGCTCTTGAATATAAAAAGTTCAGAGGTGATTTTTGAGTTAAACGGCGAGGTAGGCCCTGGAGTTTTGAAACCGGTAGGGGATGAAAGTTATATCTATGTTGCAATGCCAATTAAAGGGACATAGCATTTTTTTAGGTATTACTTTAGATAATTTGCGAAGCAAATTACAGCGAGCGAAGCGAACGGTTCTTTAGTTCTCAGTTCCTCTTAAAAGAACTTTCTCCATAAATCTTCTCCAGATAGGACCAGCTAAAACTATCCCTGGTTGTTTTGACATCGGAGAGTTATTGTTATTCCCAACCCAAACCCCAGCTACTATTGAAGGAGTATAACCAATTACCCAACCGTCTTTATAGCTTTGGGTCGTTCCAGTTTTTGCCGCTACCTGGTAGTTTTCAAAATAAAGTAAAGACCTGCTTCCAAACATAGGAGCTCTGGCTTCATTGTCTGATAAAATGTCATTAATAAGGGAAGCAACTTCCGGCTCCAAGACCATTTTTGGAGTTTTTTTATTCTCCTCAATAATATTTCCAGCAGAATCCTCGATTTTTAAAATAGAGACCGGGGGAACGTGCCATCCTTTGGTAGCAAAAGTTCCATAAGCTGAAACCATTTCCAATAAAGTCACCTCTCCGCCGCCCAAAACCAAAGGAAGACCGTAAAAAGAAGGAGGCTTAGTTAAGGTAGTAATACCCAAATCCTTAGCAGTCTGAAGGCTATCTTGTAAACCGGCAAAATTGGCCAGGACTTTTATTGACGGGACATTCAAAGATTGAGCCAAAGCCTGTCTCAAAGAGACCTGCCCCCGGAAAAGCCCATCATAATTTCTGGGGATATAAGGGTAGGCCGGGGTGCCGAAATTAGTTTCTTCGTCAATGACGACAGTTTTATCATCATAACCCTTTTTAAAAGCGGTAGCATAGACAAAAGGTTTAAAAGCAGAGCCTGGCTGGCGTCCTCGAATTGTAACATTAGGATAAGGATCAAACAAACAATTTTCTCCTGACAGGCAATCTTTAGGAAAGGGGTCTCCGAAATAATCTATTGATCCCACCATAGCTAAAATTTGACCGGTTTTTGGATCAATAACCACTAAGCTGGCGTTATGAGCTCGGTAATTTTTATTAATCTCTCCTCCTTCTTTAATTACTTTTTCAGCCCATTCCTGGAGTTCCCAATCTAAAGAAGTATAAACCCTAAGCCCTTTTTCTTTTAAAAAATCTTCTCCATATCTTTGTTTAAGGTATTCCATAACATACATTACAAAATGAGGAGCTTGGATTGGCTGTAAAATTTTGGCGAAGGTTATTTCAGATTCTTTGGCTTTATCTCTCTCTTCTTGAGTTAAGTATCCTTCTTTTAACATTTTGTTTAAGATATAATCTTTTCTAGATAGGAGCTCATCTTTGTGTTCTCCGTAAGGAGAAAGATAACTCGGGGACCTGATTAAAGAAACTAAAATAGTAGCTTCTGACAAAGAAATTTCAGAGATAGGCTTGTTAAAATAAGTCTGGCAAGCAGCTTCTACTCCATAGGTGTTAGAGCCAAAGGGGACCTGGTTTAAATAAAATTCTAAAATTTCATCTTTAGAATATCTTCTTTCTAATTCAAGAGTTAAAATAATCTCTCTTACTTTTCTTTTTAAAGTTTTTTCTCTGGTTAAGAAAGAAGAACGGATAAGTTGTTGGCTGATAGTTGAGCCTCCATAAATTGCTTTACCCACTCTCAAATTAGCTAAAACGGCTCGAATTATTCCCTTAATATCTAATCCAAAATGGTGATAAAAATTGACGTCTTCAGTTACAATCACAGCTTCCTTTAAATATTCTGGAACTTGGTCCAAAGAAACAACATCTCTTTTTTCTTCGCCATAAACGTCATAGAGAAGAATTTCCCCTGTCTTGTCGTAAACTTTAGTTGATTGGATAAATGGCTTTTCGGTAAATCTTTCCGGGCGGGGAAGGTCCTTAGCATAGTAAATAAATAAAAACAAAGAAATAAAAACAAAAAATAAAAGAAAATATCCAAAGAATTTTAAAATTAGAAGAAATCTGCTTCTTCTTTTTCCTTTTTTGGCCTTCTGATAAATTTTTCGATAAAATTTTCTACGGGGCATAATTTAATCTTAATAAATTTTAGCCAAATTTACAATTTTTACAATTTATTTTAATATGAAGATATGAAAGTAAATACTGACCCTAAAAAAATTGAAGAACTTTTAACCCGGGGAGTAGAGGAGGTTATTGAGGAAGAAAGCCTGATTAAAAAATTACATTCTGGTAAGAGGCTCAGAATAAAATATGGAGCAGATCCTTCAGCTCCTGATTTACATTTGGGACACAGTGCTTGTTTATTAAAATTAAAAGAATTTCAGGATTTAGGTCACCAAATAATTTTTATTATTGGTGACTTTACAGCGATGATTGGAGACCCTTCAAAGAGATTAAAAATAAGATCTCCTCTTTCTAAAAAGGAGGTAGAGAGGAACGCTAAGACCTATTTTAAACAAATAGGGAAAATTTTAGATATAAAAAAGATTAAAATTTTAAGAAATAGTAAGTGGTTTTCTAAAATGGATTTGACAGATTTATTAAAAGTGGCCAGTAAATTCATGGTAGCGAGAATTTTAGAACGAGATGACTTTACCCAACGCTTAAAAAAGGGAATAAATATCGGGGTGCACGAAATAATTTATCCCTTAATGCAGGCCTATGATTCGATTATGATTAGAGCAGACATAGAGCTTGGGGGCTCAGACCAAAAATTTAATATGTTGACTGGTAGAGACTTACAAAAGAAAAGGGGCCAGACTCAGCAAGATTTAGTTATTATCCCTTTACTTGTGGGACTAGATGGTCAAAGAAAAATGAGTAAAACTTTAGGAAATTATATTGGTATTACCGAGAAACCAGAAGAGCAGTATGGGAAGATAATGTCAATCCCTGATAAATTAATTTTAGATTATTTTGAATTAACAACCCGGATAACGATAAAAGAAATTAAAAAGATGAGAGAAGGATTAAAGAGGAAAAAGATAAATCCCCGGGATTTAAAAGCAAGATTGGCCAGAGAGATTGTGAATATTTATTATGGAAAAAAAATAGCGGGAAAATCTGAAGAGGAATTTAATCGCGTCTTCAAAGAAAAAAAAATACCGGCAAAAATTTCAAAAATTTCAATTAAAGAAAAATTTCTTAATATCCTTGATTTATTAGTCAGAATAAAATTAGCCTCATCAAAGGCTGAGGCTAAGAGATTAGTTTTTCAAAAGGGAGTGAAAATAGATGGCCAGACTCAGGAAGACTGGCAAAAAGTTATAGAAATAAAAAAGGGACAGATTGTCCAAATAGGGAAAAGAAAATTCGTCAAGATTATTTATTAAGACCCCGTTTTTTTAAAACCCCGCTTTTTAAAGCGGGGTTTTAAAAAACTCCTAAACTTCCTCTTTCTTTTCTTCTTCTGCAGGAGTTTCTTCAGCAGGAGTTTCTTCAGCAGGAGTTTCCTCTGCAGGAGTTTCCTCTGCAGGAGTTCCTTCTGCAGGAGTTCCTTCAGGAACTGTTCCTGGTTCTTGGCTAACAACCGGAGTTAAAATTTTTTCTTTGTAAATCATATTTGATTAATTCTCTTTATTAAATTTTATTAATTTTTATTCAATTATTTTCGACCTTTTCAATCTCTCTATTAGCCATTTTCTAAGGGATACAAAGATTATAGTTTTCTGAACAAGGCTTGTCAAGCTTTAAGAACTTTTTTGCGAAAATTTGTACAGCAAATAGCCACGCCAAGGGCATCGGCAGCATCGGGGGATTGAGGTATTTCTTTTAAATTAAGCAAAATTTTAACCATTTTTTGGACTTGTTGCTTTTCCGCTCTTCCATAACCGGTAATTGCAAGTTTAACCTGTAGAGGAGTAAATTCAACGACCGGAATTTTTTTCTTAGCAGCAGTAAGTAAAATTACTCCTGTGGCCTGGCTGACAGGAAGTGCTGTTTTTAAATTTTTAAAAAAATAAAGACTCTCAATCGCCAAAATCTTTGGTTTATATTTTTTAATTAACTTATTAAGTTCGTTGTTAATTTTCTTTAAACGGTCCCCATCTGAAAAGTCTGGGCTAGTTTTAATGCAGCCATAATCAATGGCTTTGAGTTTATTTTTCTTACCTTTGGTTTTTTTGATGATGCCATACCCTAGATGGGCCGTGCCCGGGTCAATACCTATAATAATCATATTTTTAGATTTGAATAAACATCTTGGACAGCTTCTGATTCGTCTAAGGTCTCAAAAAGTTTTTGACAGGCCTCTTTTGTTTTTATGTCAACAGAAATTTCTTCTTTTGCTACCCAATCCAAAGAAGCAGATTCAATTTTAATTCCTTTTTCTTCCAAATTTTTCTTTACTTTTTCTAATTCTTCGATTTTTGTATAAACATCTAAAAGATTATTATGCCAATATATATCTTCTGCCCCGGTTTCAATTGCTAACAGCTCTAAATCTTCTTTATTTTTAAAATCTTCAATCTGCAATTTTAAATCTACAATAATACAACCCTTTCTTTCAAATAGCCATCTCACTGAGCCAGCATCAGCCAGTTTTCCATTGTTTTGATTTAAAATTTGTTTAATTTCGCTCAGAGTTCGATTTTTATTATCGGTAATTCCTTCAATAATAATTGCAATTCCACCGGGACCATAAGCCTCGAAAATAAACTGTTCTAATTTTTTTTCACCAATCTCGCCGGTTCCTCGTTTTATCGCCCTTTCTATATTCTCCTTTGGCAAGGCAAAAGTCTTAGCCTCTTCTAATGCCCGTCGTAACTGAAGATTGGTTTCCGGGTCACCACCTTCTCTGGCAGCAACTGAAATCATCCGAGCCAGCTTTGAAAATACCTTACCTCTTTGAGCGTCGGTAATTTGTTTTTTTCGTAAGATTTTTTTAGCGTGAGAATGACCGCTCATATTTTTATCCCTTCTTCTATATATAATTATCTTACTTATCTTATTTTATTCTAATTTTCTCTATAAATCAACCCTACTTGATAGTTTCTTTTTTAAAAGTAAGATTATTATTCCCGAGGAAATGGCAATAGCCAAAGCAATTAATAAAATAAATAAAGACTTTGAGGGTTTTGAGATTTGTAGACCTGCGGCTGCTAATTCTCTTTTTGTTTCGGGTTCGGTAGCAGATTTATCTTTCAGAGGCCCGTCCTCTGTTTTTTCTTCTGGTTGAGCAAAAGGAATGAAATTTGCTGCTCAAGGGGTTAAATTCGTGTTCCAGGCCCAATCAGAGTTAATAAGGTTATAAGATTGTCCTCGAGGAGCTTTTTCATAAGTTATCTCATCCACTCTTTTTCCATCAGGTTGAATAAGCTTTAGGCCATCGCCATCATTATTTAAAGTAATTTTAGTAGTTGGCCGAGAAAGAACTAAAAACCCCTGAGGAGGAATTTTTGTTCTTTTTGGGAGAGAATAAGTATTAATTTTTCCTACTGTGTCAGTTATTTTCCAGTCAGAAAACAAAACTTCAAAATTATTCTGATTAAAAATTTCAATCCATTCGTTTTCAGCGTCAGGTCCCTCAGGGGAAGGTAGAATTTCATTGAAGATGATTCCTCCTGGATAGCTCTGCAGAACACCGGTCTCTATTTGCGGTTCTTGTTGGAGCTTTGGTTCCGGCTCTTGCTGAGATTCTGGCTGAGACTCAAGGGCGACCCACGCCAAACCCTGTTCCCTGATATCCCTAAGCCTCGCTTCGCCTATACCTTTTATTTTGGTGAGTTCATCTAAAGAAGAGAAAGGCCTTAGAGAAATCAATTCTCTTTCACTATTTTCTCCTATATGAATAATTTTAACCAAATCTTCAATGGGAGCGATATTAATATCTATTTTTTCTGCAGCAAAAATAAAGTTAGTTGAAAATATTCCAGTCGTCCCTAACCAAAAAAAATAAGAAAGAGAACCGTTACTCTTGACAAATTTCTCATAGCTTGTTATAATTAGGAGTAAAACGACTAATTTCAAGCTTCGCTTATAATTAGTATTATAATTAACCCCGAAGATGGGGGCCCCTGGAATTTTTCAGAGATGGATAATTTGGCTACGGCGAAATTACCCCTCGGAAAAATTCTAACTTCGTGTTCCTAAAACTCAAGATTGGCCCCCATCTTCGGGGTTAATTTAATTCAAGACTAAGTGTTTATACATTAGCGAGTCAAGGTTCTCGCCGAAGGCGAGGTTCTTATTCTCCGGTTACTCTTTCTACTTCTCCAATTGTAGTAATTCCTTCCAGGACCTTCATTATTCCATCCTGGTGCATAGTGAGCATTCCTTTTTTTATAGCTTTTTCTCTTAAGGCTGAAATTGAAGGCGAAGTTAGAATAAATTTTTCCATCTCATTATCAACTAAAAAAGCCTCAAAAATCCCGATTCGGCCCCTGAACCCTGTAAAATTACAATCTTTACATCCTTTAGCTTGAGGGATTTTTAAGGCAGGCGAAATTGGGACTTTCTTGAGAATTTTTTTAATTTTTTTAAAATCAGGCGAAGAGATTTTTTCAAACTTCACGCATTTCTGGCAAACTTTTCTGACCAATCTTTGGGCAACAGCCATGTTTATTGCTGGAGCAATGTTTACTGGTTTTTCTCCCAGGGCTTCCAACCTGACCACGGTTCCAGCAGCATCGTTGGTGTGTAAGGTAGTTAAAACTAAATGGCCGGTTAAGGCTGATTGAAGGCTAATCTTGGCTGTTTCCAGGTCTCTTATTTCTCCCACCAAAACTACATCAGGGTCTTGGCGCATAATGGATTTGAGGCCTGAGGCAAAATTATAGCCTTTTGCGGCATTCACCTGAGTCTGGGAAATCTCTTTTAAATGATACTCAATAGGGTCTTCAATAGTTATAATTTTAATCTCTGGTTTTTGGATTTTTTTTAAAAAGGCATATAGAGTTGTAGTTTTCCCGCAGCCGGTAGGCCCGGTAACAATAATCATTCCATTCGGTCTTTTTATTTCCTTTTTAAAAATTTCTAATAAATCTTTTCTCACCCCTAATTCCTCAATCTCAATTAAACCTTTTGGGTTTAAAATTCTCAGGACAATTGATTCTCCATACTCAGCCGGCAAGGTTGATACCCTGATTTCAACTTCTGTTTTTTCCATTAGAATAGAAAACCGGCCATCCTGGGGTCGGTCAGTAATATTTAATTTAACTCCAGAAAGAAGCTTAATCCGAGAGAGAAGAGTTTGGTATGTTTTTAAATCAAGAATTATTACATCTTGTAAGATTCCATCAATTCTGGCTCGGATTTTGGCTTGATTTTCTTCTGGCTCAATGTGAATGTCAGAGGCCTTGAGACTTATTCCCCCTCCCAAAAGAATTTCTAAAATTTCCGAAACACTCTTTTTCAAAAACTCTTCAATCTTTTCCTTAAAATCAGAAATATTTTTTATTTTCTTTTGAGTTTCAGCAAGTATTTTGGGAGAAATTTCTATTAGACCTGTAATTTTTTTTGGAAATTCATTCATGGTAAAATAAAAAAGAATTTTGTTATTTTAATTTATCTTATATTCAAGAATTAGTCAACTTGTCATATGAAATTTCAATATCTAACTGCTAATCGTTTTCAGACCAAAAAGCTGGGAGAAATATTAGCAAAGGAAATTTTAAGAACTAAAATTAAAAAAACCGCCTTTGTTATCGGGCTCGAGGGTGATTTGGGTGGTGGGAAAACTACTTTTTTGCAGGGCTTTGCCAAAGGGTTAGGAGTGAAAGAGAAAATTTTAAGCCCCACCTTTGTTATTTTAAAAAGACTTAAGGTTCAAGATGGAAGGTTTAAGGATTTCTATCATATTGATTGTTATCGCATCCAAAAACCAAAAGAAATTTTAGATTTGGGTTTTAAAGAAATTATTTCTAATCCCAAAAATATCGTTGCCATTGAATGGGCTGACCGCATCGGCAAAATACTACCAAAAAATAGTATAATACTAAAATTTGAGTTTATTGGCCAGAATAAAAGAAAGATAATTATTTTGGCACTTTGAGATTTCGATATTAACCTTCCTTCGAAGATTTTTTTAATTTGTGTTAAAATAAACCAATGAATGGCAAGAAAAAACGTTTGATAATTATTGATTCCAACTCTGTTATTCACCGGGCTTATCATGCCTTACCTCCTTTAACTACAAAAAAAGGAGAATTGGTTAATGCTGTTTACGGGTTTTTGTTGGTTTTTTTGAAAGCCCTAAAGGAGTTTCAACCAGATTATATTGCAGCCTGTTTTGATTTACCGGGTCCGACTTTCCGTCATAAAAAATTTAAAGAATATAAAGCAAAAAGGCCTCCCACTCCAGAAGAACTGTATCGGCAAATTCCGAAGGTTAAAGAAATTTTAAAAAGTTTTGGTGTGCCCATTTTTGAAAAAGAGGGATTTGAAGCAGATGACGTTATTGGGACTATTTCCAAACTTGCCCCCAGAAAACAAGTAATACCTGAAATTGAAACCGTTATTTTATCAGGCGACCTAGATGCTTTGCAGTTAGTTAATCCTTGCACCAAAGTTTATGCCTTAAGAAAGGGAGTTAAAGATACGGTTTTATATGATATTGAGAAAGTTAAAGAAAAATTTCAAGGGTTAACCCCGGAACAAATTTTAGATTTTAAATCATTAAGAGGAGATGCTTCAGACAATATTCCCGGGGTTACCGGAGTTGGAGAAAAAACAGCGATTGAACTTCTCTTAAAATTTGGAAGTTTAGAAAATATATACAAAGAGATTGAAGAAAATTCTGAGAAAGCAAAAAATCTTAGGCCAAAGCTAAAAGAAATTCTTTTAAAATATAAAGAACAAGCTTTTCTTTCTAAAACTTTGGCTCAAATTAATAAAGACACTCCGATAGATTTTAATTTAGAAAAATGCCGTTGGATGTCACCCACCCACTACCCTAAGAGGATGGAAAAAGTAATTCAAATTTTAAAAAATTTTGAATTTTATAGCTTAATTAACCGCCTGCCGGAATTAAAGAAATAATTAAAGGAAATTTAGAAAGAAATGAAGTTGTGGTAAAATAAGAAAGAGATATGTCTAAAAATATACTGGATAGAGAAAAATAAATTTCATGAAATTTCAATTTCCATGACATTTCTTATATTTTTTATCATAATTGGACTTTTGGCTACTGCTTTTTGTGTTATTTTTTTGAGATATAAAAAAATGAAGGAGCTTCTCAAAAAAACCGAGGAGAAGTTGAAAGAAACCGAGGCGGTTTTAGAGATTAAGATTAAAGCCAGAACGAGAGAATTGGAAGAATTAGCCCGGAGATTAGATGAGAGAGTTAAAGAAAAAACGAAAGAATTGCAAGAGAGAGTGGAAGAGTTAGAGAAATTTCAGCGCTTAACAGTTGGCAGAGAACTAAAGATGGTGGAGTTAAAAGAGAAGATTAAAAAATTAAAAACTCAATGAATCCAATGATTCAGAAAAACATCTCATTGAAAAAAGAGGCTGATAGATTGATGCAGATTAAGGGAAATTCAAGGGGAGAGATATTGCGTACCCATGCGGTCTATATCTCCTACAGAAAAGGAGAAGAAGGAGTAAAGCTAGTCGAAAGAAAGATGGAAGAATTGGGTTATCCTTTAAAGTTCAAGGGAATTCGTCCTCTGACCTGGTATCCGGAATCTCTAAGCGTTTTAGTTATTCTTGTAGCTAGAGAGGTTTTTAAATGGGAAGATTCTGACATTTTTGACATGGGAAATTCTGCTCCAAAATATTCTTTTATTGTTAAACTATTAATGAAATCTTTTGTTTCTCCTAGGAGATGTTTTGAAGAGAGTTCAAACTATTGGCGAAAACATTTTGACTTTGGGAAGATGGAAGCTTCCGAGCTTTCAGAGGAAGAAAAATATCTGGCAGTTCGGGTGGAAGGATATAAGTTTCATCCTATAATATGTAATTTTCACGCTGGTTATTTTCTAAGAATCGCTCAATTCATAATTAAAAGCCAAAAAATAACCATCCAAGAAACTAAATGTGTCTACAAAGGCGATCCTTATCATGAGTATGTGATAAGGTGGGAATAGTTTATGCCTGAAGAAAAATCATCCTTAGAATTAGAGTATCGAAAGGCCAGAGAAGATTTGGAGAGTTTGGAAAGGTATATTGAGGAGTTCTCTGAGTTCCTACCTCTACCGGTTTTTATAATTAATCCGGCAGATGTTATTATTGGCATTAATCGGGCCTTTCAAGATTTGACTCGTTATAATGAGATGGAAATAGTAGGAAAGGAAACAAGCTTTTTATTTTTAGAGAAAAGAAGAGTTAAGACTTTAGAAGAAGAAATTCTTAGTAAAAAGAAACGAATTACTAAGGAAATGACACTTTTGACAAAAGAGGGGGAAAAAATCCCAGTTAATGTTTCTGGCCAATTCAGAAAAGACGAAAAGGGAAACTTGATAGGATATTTTTTTGCTCTTTTTGATATTAGCGTATTAAAAAAATTTCAGGAGGAACTTGAAAAAAGGGTAAGAGAAAAAACTAAAGAGCTGGAAGGGAAAACTAAAGAATTGGAGGCTTCGGGCAGGTCTTTGTTGAATATTTTGGAAGATATAAAGGAAGCTTTGAGCAAGGCAGAGGAAGAGAAGAATAAGACTCAGGCAATAATTACTAATTTTACAGATGGATTATTTCTTTTTGATGAGAAAAGTAATTTGGTTTTAGTTAATCCCCAGGCAGAAGTTTTTTTTAAGATTGGAGCCAAAGATTTAATAAATAAGCCAATTTTAGAATTAAGTACTATCCCTGCTCTTGCATCTTTGGTGAAGCTTTTAGGGCCAGAAATTAAAGGAATTTTTAGAAAAGAATATCAACCCCAAAAAGATTTAGTTTTAGAGGTTTCTACTATTCCTATAATGGGGCAAGTCGAGAAATTAGGAACTCTGATTATTTTGCATGATGTTACCAGAGAAAAGAGGATAGAGAGAATGAAAACTGAGTTTGTCTCTATAGCCGCCCACCAGCTAAGGACTCCCTTGTCTGCGATAAAATGGACTTTGAGAATGCTTCTCGATGGAGATCTTGGTGGGATAACTAAAGAACAGAGAAACTTTATTAAAAAAACTTACAGTTCTAATGAAAGGATGGTTACTTTAATTAACGACCTTTTAAATGTAAGCAGGATTGAGGAGGGAAGATATCTTTATAAACCAACCTGGGCTGATATTGAGGTAGTGGCCCAATTTGTGGTAAACTCTTATAAAGAAGAGAGTAAAAAAAGAGGAATTAAAGTTGAGTTTAAAAAACCAGAAAAGAAATTACCATTAGTTTTGATTGATGGCGAAAAAATAAGGCTGGCCATTCAAAACATTTTTGAGAATGCTATAAGGTATACCCGTCCTGGTGGGAAGGTGACAGTTTCTTTAAAACGTGTTAAAAAGGAAATAGAGGTTTCTATAAAAGATACTGGGGCGGGGATTCCAAAAGAGCAGCAAGAAAGAGTATTTACTAAGTTTTTCCGAGCAGCCAATGTAATGAGAATGGAAACTGAAGGTTCTGGTCTTGGTCTTTTCATTACTAAAAACATTATTGAAGCCCACGGCGGGAAAATTTGGTTTGAATCTGAAGAGAATAAAGGTTCAACCTTTCATTTCACTTTACCTATTAAAGAGGAGGAATTTGGAGAATTCTTAAAAACGGGGTAAAATAAAATATATGAAGAAAATTTTGCTTATCGAAGACGAAGAGATTATGGTTGACCTTCTTCAGAGGAAACTAACTGCTGAGGGATATGAGATTTCAGTGGCTAGAGACGGGCAAGAGGGACTGGGAAAAATGAAAGAGGTAAAACCCGATCTTATTCTTCTTGATATTATTATGCCAAAGATGGGAGGATTTAAAGTGATGGAAGAGATGAAAAAAGACAGGGAGTTGAAGAAAATTCCAGTAATCGTCGTATCTAATTCTGGTCAGCCAGTGGAAATTGATAAAGCTCAAGAGTTGGGAGCAAAAGATTGGCTGATTAAAACCGAATTCGACCCCCAAGAGGTAATTAATAAAGTTAAAAAACAAATAGGTAATTAATATTAAACCGGGTACTTCGCACCCTGTAATTGCGAAGCAATTAATGACAAAAACAATCTTAATCGTTGAGGATGATAAATTTTTGAGAGAATTAATTGTTCGGAAACTTAAAAAAGAGAATTTCAATATTACAGAAGCAATTGATGGTGAAGAGGGGATTAAAAAAATAAAAGAAGAGAGGCCAGATTTAGTTTTGCTTGATTTAATTTTGCCGGAAATTGATGGATTTGAGGTTTTATCAAAAATGAAAGAAGACATGTCTTTAGCTCAGATCCCAGTAATTATTCTTTCTAATCTCGGCCAGAAAGATGATGTGGAAAGAGGAGTTAAATTAGGAGCAGTTGATTATTTGATTAAAGCCCACTTCACTCCCGGAGAAATTATCGAGAAGGTAAAAACCGCTCTGAAGTAACCTTAAACTATTCATTATTTAGAGTTTACAGTTTATAATCTATAAGGTGCCGGAATTACCCGAAGTAGAAACAATAATAAGAGATTTAAATAAAAAGGTCCTTAACAGGGCTTTTATTGATGTTTGGACCGATTTTCCCGGGACAGTAAGAAAACCCGAAGATTTTGAGCAATTTAAAAAAGAAATCAGGGGTAAAAAAATTCAAAGAATCTGGCGAAGAGGAAAAAATATTATTTTTAATTTATCGGAAAACCGTTCTTTGTTAATTCATCAAAAATTAACTGGCCATTTACTTCTGGGTAAGTGGGGATTCAGCGAGGGGAAATGGATTCCTCCTGCCGGACCCTTGGCGGAGAAAATTAATACCTATATTCATTTATTATTTACTTTAGATAATGGTCAAATGTTAGCCCTATCAGATTTAAGAAAATTTGCCAAGGTTGAACTTTGGGATAACGAAGGACTTAAAAAGGAGCTAGGTTCTTTTGGCCCGGAACCCCTAGAAAAAGATTTTACTTTTGAAAAATTTAAAGAATGTTTTAAAGGGAAAAGAGGTAAGATAAAGCAAGTTTTAATGAACCAAACTGTCATTGCTGGGATTGGCAATATTTACTCTGATGAAATTTTGTGGCAGGCGAAAATTTATCCTTTCAAAAATGTTTCAAAATTAACCGATGAAGAATTGAAAGAAATTTATCAGGCAATGAGAGAAATTTTAGTAAAGGCAATTAAACTTGGCGGAGAAAGTATTTCTGATTTTCGGAGGATTTCTGGAGAAAGTGGATATTTCGATAAAGAAAGAAAAGTTTATCGCCGAGAAGGAGAATCTTGTCCGCGTTGCGACACAAGAATAAAAAGGGTAAAATTAGGGGGCAGAAGTGTCCATTACTGCCCAAAATGTCAAAAATGATTATCTTTCTTTATGGACCTGATACTTACAGGTCTCAGCAAAAGTTGAATGAGATAATTGAGCGCTACAAAAAAACTTCCAAAAGTGGATTGAATTTGAAATATTTTGATTTCAAAAAAGACAGCTACCAGGAGCTTAAAGACGAGTTTCAAATAATTTCAATGTTTCAGGAAAAAAAATTGATGGTCTTAAAAAACGCTTTTTTCAACGCTAAGTTTAAAAGAAAATTTTTAGAAAAGTCTAAGAAATTCAGAGATTCAAAAGATATAATTTTATTCTATGAAGAAGGTGAGTTTTCTAAAAATGACGCCTTATTTAATTTTCTAAAAAAACAGGCAAAATTCCAGGAATTTAAACTTTTGGAAAGTCAAAGATTAAAAAACTGGGCCAAAAAAGAATTTGAAAAATATCAGTGTCAGGTTTCAGATAGAGCTTTAGGAAAGTTAATTGAATTTATCGGGAACGACCTCTGGCAGATTAGCAATGAAATTAAAAAGCTGGTTAGTTACAAGAAGAAACAAGAAATTGGAGAAGAAGATGTTGAACTTTTAGTTAAACCAAAAATCGAAACCGATATTTTTAAAACTATCGATGCCATATCTTCAGGAAATAAAAAGCAGGCTCTTTTGCTAATTCATAAGCATTTAGAAAAAGGGGATTCACCTTTGTATCTTCTTTCAATGATAAATTTTCAATTCCGGAATTTACTTTTGGTAAAATCATGTGGATCAAAAGCTGAATTATATGTAAACGACATGCGAATACTTAGCGAAAAACTAAAGTTACATCCTTATGTAATAAGAAAGTCGATTCAACAAGCGAGGAGGTTTACAATTGATGAGCTAAAAAAAATCTACCAAAAAATTTTTCAGGCAGACCTTACAATAAAGACCGGGAAAGTTGAACCAGAAACTGCCCTTGATTTATTTATAGCTGAAATTTAATTTATCGTTTTTTAAAAATCCAAATGCCAAAATCCAAATTTCAAACCAAGCTCAAAGGTCAAAATCTAAATTTATTTACTTTTGTCATTTGGATTTTGGATTTGATTTGACATTTGAGCTTTGGATTTTGTATTTATAAGTTTTGTTATTCTCGCTTTTTTTCTATTGGCAGTGTTTTTTTTAATTAATCCAGTTTTTGCTGCTTTATCTAATAATTTATAAACTTTGGGTAAAAGATTTTTTGCTTCTTTAATTTTTTTTTGAGAAATTAAATTCCTAATCTCTTTTAAGAGGTTTTTTATTATTTTTTTCTTTTGTATGTTTCGATACTTTCTTTTTAAATTTTGCCTAAGCGCTTTTTTAGCCGATTTAGTAATTGCCATATAGTTTATTTTTATCATTTTTTATTTTTTTTATCAAGTCTCTAATCTCTGCCGCCCTCTCGAAATCAAGATTGTGAGCAGCTGTTTTCATTTCTTTTTCTAGAAGTTTTTTGTCCCGGATTGTCCAAAATTCTGATCCTATCTCCTGTGTGAGAACAGTGGACTTTTCCCTGGAGGCAAATGGCCATTCTCTTATCGGTTTAATAATTGGTTTCGGTGTAATATTGTGAAGTTTGTTATATTCTATTTGAATTTTTCTTCTTCTTTTCACTTCTTTTATCGCGGCTGCCATGGATTTGGTAATTTTATCAGCATATAAAATAACATGGCCAGCTTCGTGTCTGGCTGCCCGGCCCATAGTTTGAATTAAAGTAGTTTTTGACCTTAAAAATCCTTCTTTATCGGCATCTAAAATTGCAACCAAAGCAACTTCTGGTAAATCCAGCCCCTCTCTTAAAAGATTAATCCCAACCAAAACATCATATTTTCCTTCTCTCAATTCCTTTAAAATTTGAGGCCTCTCTAAGGTTTTGATTTCAGAATGTAGCCATTGGGTTTTAATTCCCTCCTCGACTAAATAATCAGAGAGGGCTTCGGCCAATCTTTTAGTGAGAGTGATTACTAAAGTTCTTTGCTGTGTGTGAACAGTGGGCCTTTTTGCGACTCTTCTTTTAACTTCTTTTATTAAATCTTTCACTTGATTTCTTGTTGGTCTGATTTCAATTGAGGGCTCTAATAATCCGGTTGGCCTAATTAACTGTTCAATAATATTTTTTTTAGTTGCCTTTCTTTTTTCTTCCTCTCCTGGAGTGGCTGAAATATAAATTACCTGATTAATCTTTTTTTCAAATTCCTCAAAGCTTAAAGGTCTATTATCAACAGCTGAAGGAAGCCTGAAACCATATTCAATTAAAGTTTTCTTCCTGGCTCTATCTTGATTTGCCATAGCATGAAGCTGGGGTAGGGTTATGTGCGACTCGTCAATGAAGATTAGGAAATCACTTGGAAAGTAATCAATTAGAGTATAAGGAGCTTGTCCGGGTTTCCTAAACTCTAAATGCCGGGAGTAGTTCTCAATTCCGTGACAATAGCCGGTTTCTTTTAACATTTCTAAATCATAATTTGTTCTCTGCTCTAATCTCTGGGCTTCCAGCGACTTTTTTTGTTTTTTTAATTCTTTTAATCTCTCTTGTAACTCTAATTTTATATTTTCAATGGAAATATTTAATTTTTCTTGAGGAGTAACCCAAAAGTGAGCCGGAAACAATTTAAATTTTAAATTGAAGAAATTTTTGCCTTCAACTTTACAATTTGATATTTGGTTTATTTTATCCCCTTCAAACTCAATCCTAATTATTTTTTTACCGGTCACTAAAGAAATATCAATTATATTGCCTCTGACTCGGAAAGTTCCGGGTTTGAAATCAATATCATTTCTTTGATATTGCAGAGAAGTTAAGTGTTCTAAAAAATCCTTTCTTTTTATTTTTTGTCCTTGGTTAATCTCTAAACTGACTTTTTGATAAGTTTCTGGCGACCCAATATTATAAATGCAAGAAACCGAGGCGACAACAATAATATCACCTCTAATTAACAAATCCTGAGTTGCCGAATGTCTTAGTCTGTCAATTTCCTCATTGATTTTAGCATCTTTTTCAATATAGGTGTCGGTTTGGGGGATATAAGCTTCAGGTTGATAATAGTCATAATATGAGACAAAGTAATGAATGGCATTTTTAGGGAAAAACTCTTTGAACTCCTGAAACAATTGAGCACATAAAGTTTTATTTGGCGATATCACCAAAACTGGTTTTTTGATTTTTTCAATCACTGAAGCCATACTCATTGTTTTCCCAGAGCCAGTAACACCTAAAAGAACCTGGTTTTTTGCTCCGGTTTTTAGATTTTTAGTTAATTTTTCAATTGCCCTGGGCTGATCGCCGGTCGGTTTAAATTTAGAGACTAATTTGAACATATCCTATTTTTAGGTAAAATAGAAAGATATGAAGGAATTATTAAAAAAATTTATCCCTTCCTTCTTGCTGAGATGGTATCATTATATTTTAGCCTTTTTTGGGGCAATTTTCTACTGTTTTCCGTCACAGAAAATAAAAGTAATCGGGATTACCGGCACTAATGGAAAAACGACGGTAGTTGAATTGGCATCAAAAATTTTAGCGGCAGATGGATGCAAAGTTGCTTCTTTATCTTCGATTAAATTTAAAATAGGTGAAAAAGAGTGGCCGAATACTTTAAAAATGACAATGCCTGGTCGTTTCAAACTTCAGAGATTTTTAAGACAGGCACTAAACTCTGGGTCCAAGTACGCAGTTTTGGAAGTGACGTCTGAAGGAATAAAGCAGTACAGGCATAAATTCATTGATTTTGATGTAGCAGTTTTTACAAATTTAAGTCCGGAACACATTGAAGCTCACGGTAGCTTCGAAAATTATCGAGCCGCCAAAGGAAAACTTTTTAAAATAACCAAAGGGGTTCATATTATAAACTTAGACGATGAAAACGCGGGATATTTTTTGAGATTTCCAGCAAAGAAAAAATATAGCTACGGATTAAATAAAGGAGACATTAATAACAAAGACATCCAATTTAAACTTCGGTTGATAGGTAATTTTAATATTTATAATGCATTAGCCGCAACTTGCGTTGGTTTGTCGCAAGGGATTAATTTAGAGATTTGTAAAAAAGTATTAGAGGCAGCTGGCGGCATTCCAGGTAGAATGGAAGAAGTGATTTCAAGCCCCTTTAAGGTTTTTGTTGATTATGCTTTTACCCCGAATGCTTTAGAAAAAGTTTATCAAACCTTCCAATCTTGGACACAATCTTGGACATCCGATGTCCAACATCGGATGATATGTGTGCTTGGTGCTTGTGGGGGAGGCCGAGATAAATGGAAAAGGCCGGTTTTAGGAAAAGTGGCGGCAAAATATTGTCAGGAAGTAATTGTTACTAATGAGGACCCTTATGACGAAAATCCAATGGAAATTATAAATCAAGTTGCTGATGGGACTAGAGAAATGACAATAAAAATATTAGATAGAAGAGAGGCGATTAGAAAATCGCTGGAATTAGCCAAACCAAATGATGTAGTGATAATTACCGGTAAAGGCTGTGAGCCTTGGATATGCGTTGAGAGGGGTAAAAAAATACCATGGGACGATCGCGAAATCGTTAGAAAAGAATTTAAAAAACTAAATCTGTGAAAAATTACGAAATCCTTGAACATATCTCGGATTTAAAAATTAGAGCTTTTGGCAGAACAAAAGAAGAGGTTTTTTCTAATATGCTTTTAGGAATGTGTGGAAATCAAAAAACCAAAGTTTTACCAGGAAAAGTAAAAAGAGAAATTAAAATAAGCTCCCCTGAGCTATCTTCTCTTTTAGTTGATTTTTTAAGCGAGATTCTCTATTTAACACAAGTTAATAAAGAAGTTTACAGCGAGGTAAATTTTAAAAAATTTACTGATACCGAACTCAAAGCAGAACTCGTTGGTCAAAAAGTAGAAAGATTTGGCGAAGACATTAAAGGAGTTACCTACCATAGTTTAGATATCCATCAAAAAAAAGATGGCACCTGGCAAGCAATAGTACTCTTTGACATTTAGAAATTATGGAAAAAAAAGATTTCAAAAAAATAAATGATTATTTGTGGGAAATTCCTCAATCTTTTAGGAAGGATATGCGGGCTCCAGCGCGAATTTATGCTTCAGAGAAATTGTTTAGAGAAGTAGAAGACGAGGCCTTAATCCAATTAGTGAACACAACTACTATGCCAGGCATTGTTAAATATGCTATTGCCATGCCAGACATTCACTCCGGCTACGGGCCACCAATAGGCGGGGTAGGGGCAATGAAATATCCAGAGGGAGTTATTTCACCCGGCTTTGTCGGATACGATGAAAATTGCGGGGTCAGATTGTTACTTTCAGAATATACGGAAGAAGAAATTAAACCTTATTTAGATAAATTAGCTGCTGAAGTTCAGAAATCAGTACCTTCGGGGCTTGGAAGAGGGCGGCAAACCAAATTAAGCATTACACAAATTGATAAAATTTTAGAAGGAGGAGTGCCAAGATTAGTAGAGCAAGGGTATGGTGAGAAAGAAGATATTGAAAACTGTGAAGAGAAAGGGAAAATGCCTCAAGCAGATGCCTCTTGTGTTTCAGAACGAGCAAAAATGAGAGGAAGAGACCAAGTAGGAACTTTGGGGAGTGGCAACCACTTCTGCTCCTTAGAAAGAGTAGATGAAATTTTTGACGAAAAAATAGCCAAAGTTTTTGGTTTATATAAAAACCAAGTTGTGGTAATGATTCATACTGGGTCTCGTGGATTCGGGCATCAAAATTGCACTGATTATTTAAGAGTTGTGATGCAGGCTTTACCACAATATAATATTAAACTTCCAGATAAAGAATTGGCGTGTGTGCCATTTAATTCTCCAGAAGGACAAAGATTTTTTAAAGCAATGTCTGCTGCTTGTAATTTTGCCTGGTCAAATAGACATATGATTATGCATTATGTGAGAAAGGCTTGGAAAGATGTGTTAGGAGAGAAAGCAAACCTTAGATTGCTTTATGATGTAGCTCATAACATAGCTAAAGTTGAGGAACACGAGCTTGATGGCAAAAAAATGAAATTAATAGTTCATCGGAAGGGAGCAACAAGAGCTTTTCCACCAGGACATCCTGAGATTCCAGAGAAATATAGAGAAACCGGTCAACCCGCTATCCTGCCTGGCTCAATGGGGACTCCCTCATATGTTTTAGCTGGTATTGAAGAATCAAAAGAAGCTTGGAATACCGTAGCTCACGGCGCAGGCAGGGCTATGTCTCGGCATGCGGCAATGAGGGCAGTTAGAGGAGAGGAAGTAGTTAGAAGATTAAAGGAAAAAGGAATTTTAATAAAATGCCGGTCAATGCGGGGGATTGCCGAAGAAGCGCCTTTGGCTTACAAAGATGTTAATGAGGTTGTTGAAGTAGTCCATAATGCCGGATTGTCAAAAAAAGTGGCAAAACTTATTCCCTTGGCGGTTATCAAAGGTGAATAAAAAGTTCTATCTCTTGAAAATTTAAACAAATTAAGTTAAGATACAAAATATTATGTTAAATCTTTTTAAGGGGTTTTTATTTATGGTAAAGAGAAGACTTCCCAAAAGCCTAAGGAAATTTATTCGCAAAGAAAAGGCTCGGATTCGCCGGGAAGTTTTTGATATGAAGGAACAGGAAAAACAAATTCAGGAATTATATCAAAAAAATTTCAAAAAACTAAAACTCACTCCTACTTTTTCTTCTCTCGCATCTGATGTGGGAGAAGGGGGAAAAAGGACAAATTCTAATGAAAATAAATGAGATTTACAACTTAGCTATAGAGAGGGGGGTTGAAGCAGATTTCAGAGGAAAAGAAGGAATAAAGAAGTTTTTAGAAAGAAAAAGGGAAAAATATGAAAAACTGGAGGATAAGGAGAAAGAAGAATTTGACAAAGAAGCTTTAAAAAATCCTTATTTAGATTCAAGAATTTATCATATTGCCACCGATATTGAAATAAAGAAAATCTTAGTCGGAATTGATATTGAGTCGGCAGAAATTCTAATAGCAAAAGAACTCGGCGCAGTCGATTTAGTTATTGCTCACCATCCTCTCGGTAGAGGATTAGCTCATTTAGCAGATGTGATGGATTTACAATGCGATGTTTTAAATTTTTATGGAGTCCCAATAAATATTGCCGAAGGGTTAATGAAAGAAAGAATTGATGAAGTGGCCAGGGGAGTGAATAAATTAAACCATCAAAGAACGGTTGATACTGCTAAATTATTGAAAGTAAATTTAATGAATTCTCACACCCCCTGTGACAATTTAGCAGCAAACTTTCTAAAAAATTTAATCGAAAAAGAAAGACCAGAAAGGATTAGCGATTTAATGGATTTATTAAAAGAAATTCCAGAGTATAAAGAGGCTCTTAAAATTGGGGCCGGTCCTAAGATTTTTGTGGGAGATAAAGAAAACCGCTGTGGTAAAATCGCCCTTACTGAAATTACTGGAGGCACTGAGGGCTCGCCAAAAATTTATGAAAAAATGGCTCAAGCGGGAATTGGTACGATAATTGGAATGCATCAATCAGAAGAACATCGGAAGGAAGCCGAAAGTGCGAACATCAATGTAGTAATTGCCGGCCATATGTCTTCTGATTCTCTGGGAATGAATATATTTTTAGATGAATTAGAGAAAAAAGGAATTGAAATTATCCCTTATTCAGGACTAATTAGAATTTCTAGAATTGAAAAGTAAATTTTACAAAAATAATATTAAATACGAACTGGCTCACTATATTGCCAAAAATATTGTGGCAGCAAATTTAGCTGAAAAATGCCAAGTTAGACTGTCTTATGTTATTGGAGGAATAAAGCCAACAGAGGTAGGTGTAGATATTTTTGGAACAGGAAAAGTTTCTGAAGAGAAATTAGTTAAAATTATTCCCAAAATTTTTGATTTATCACCGAGCGGAATAATTAAACAGCTTAATCTTTTGCGGCCCATCTATCGAAAAACCGCCTGTTATGGTCATTTTGGCAGGGAAGAGCCGGAATTTACCTGGGAAAAGAAAGATAAAGTTAAAACGTTGCTTAAGCTAATTTAGAAATGAAAAACTATTCTTCCAAACAAGCTAAGAGAGGGAAGACCAGCTTTAGAACGCCTTCCCGATTTATTTTCCAAAAATGCCAGAAGATAATCAAGCTCAAGAGCAAGAGGAAATAAAAGTAATTAGATTTGCTCAACCCTGGAAAGTTTTTGCTTTCGAGGCTTTTTTGTTTTCTTTGACTTTAACTTTAGGAATTATAGCTAGCCTCAAAATTAATAGAATCTCAGAAATTCAAGAAATCTCTTTGCCAGGTGTTTCCTTTTGGCACTTTCTTCTTTATTTTCTCTTAACCACCTCTTTTATTTTACTTGTTTCTTCTCTCGGGAAATTTAAGAAAGGGAAAGGAATATTATTTAGGGGGATTTTTATTTTAGCAGTTTTCTGGGGAAGCGCGCTTTTATTTAGTTTATGGATTTTAGATATTTTCGCTTTATTTTTGGCAGGAATTTTAATATTTTGGTGGTTAAAGAGGCCAACAATTTTGGTTCACAATCTTTGCATTATTTTCGGAATTGCCGGAGGAGGTAGTATTTTAGGGTTAAGACTTGAGCCTTTGATAGTGGTCGCTCTTTTAATAATCCTCTCAATTTATGACTTCATCGCAGTGAATATCACCAAACATATGATAAAGATGGCAAAAGAAATGATTGAAAGTCGAGCCATTTTAGCTTTCATTGTTCCCTCAAAAATTTCTGACTTTAAAGAAAATCTAAAAACAGTTAAACCCAGAGGAAAATTCTTAATTTTAGGCGGAGGAGACATAGCTTTTCCTTTACTTCTTTGTACATCTTTAGTTTCTGAAGGAACTTTAAATTCTCTAATTGTCGCCCTATTTGCCCTATTTGGTCTTTTTTTCAGTTTTTGGATATTTACCAGCCAAAAAATCCGAAGACCTATCCCTGCCCTACCGCCTATTGCCTTATTTTTGATAATTGGATTTCTAATTACCAGATTAATTTAATGGACAAGAAATCAGAGTAAAAAGTTATTAGAAGAAGATTTTAAGAAAATTAAAAAATACTTAAATTAATGAAGTTAAAAAAGGAATTGTTATTCTATGTCGTTTGTGATAATATTAGAAGTTTGGAAAATATAGGCTCTATTAGCCCTGGTAATAGGAAATGAAATAAATAAAGTTAGATATAGTAATTTTAGACATCCGATGTCCAAAAATGTAAGCCCGTCCCGTTCTTTTATGCCCTCATAGCTCAACTGGACTCCAACCCACCCACCACCCTCCTAGAAGGCACCTGAGCGGACCCTCCGGAGGGTCACCCCCACACCAAAATATGCCCCTATAGTTCAATGGATAGAACATAGTCCTCCGGAGACTGGGATGGAAGTTCGAATCTTCCTAGGGGCATCAAAATTGGTGTGAGGGTGAAAGTCAGAGTGAGGTCACATAAAAAGGCCGGGGTGAAATTGACTTTGTTATAAGTTTGAGTAAAATAGGAATATGAACCTTGCCTTTGGCGAGAACCTTGATTCGCTAAGGAATAAAAATATATATTCTTGAATTATGAGTATTACTTTTCAGCCGAAAAAGAAAAAAAGAAAACGTGTCCACGGGTTTTTGAGAAGAAAGAAAACTAAAGGAGGCAAAAGGATATTAACTAGACGAAGAAAAAAAGGGAGAAGGAAACTCACAGCCTAAAATCTTCAGCGAAGCTGAACATTTTATTTTTTTTAGATGTTGCCCAAAGAGAACCGATTAAAAAAAAACAAAGATTTTGAAAAAGTTTTTAAAGAGGGAGAAGGATTTAAAGAAGATTTTTTGGTTCTAAAAAAAGTAAAAAATAATCTAAAGAGCAGCCGCTTTGGTTTTGCGGTCAGTAAAACTTTCTTTAAAAAAGCTACTTTACGCAACAAAATAAAAAGAAGATTAAGAGAATCAGTCAGAATAAAACTAAATGAAATTAAAAAAGGGATAGACGGGGTAGTAATAGCCAGGCCAGGATTGGAAACCAAGGATTTTCGGGAAATTAAGGAAATAGTAAATAAGCTTTTTAAAAAAGCAAAAATAATCTAAATATGCTTGGGAAAATAATTTTAAAAATTATTAAATTTTATCAAATTTTTATTTCGCCAAACTTTAGTAAAAGATGCCGTTTTTATCCCAGTTGCTCAGAATATACTTACCAAACTATTAAAAGATACGGCCCAGTAATAGGCACCAAAAAAGGAATAAAGAGGATATTAAAGTGTCACCCTTGGAATCCTGGGGGAGTAGATTTACCCTAAATTATGAGTTTTTTTATTAATGCCTTTAACGTAATATTATACCAGCCTTTATTTAATGCCCTGATTTTGCTCTATCAATATTTACCGGGGCATGATTTTGGGATAGCAGTTATTGTTTTAACAATTTTAATTAAGGTTATTCTTTATCCTTTAGGAACTCAAGGAGCTAAATCCCAAAAAGCACTTTCTAATCTTCAGCCCAAAATAAAGGAAATTCAGGAAAAATTTAAAAACGATAAGGAAAAACAGGCCAGGGCCACAATGGAACTTTATAAGAAAGAAAAGATTAATCCTTTCTCAGGATGTTTACCGTTACTTGTTCAGCTCCCAATTTTAATCGCTCTTTACCGAGTTTTTTGGAGAGGATTTGGGGAAAACCAGCTTAGTTTTTTATACAGTTTTGTTCCCAACCCCGGCCAGATTGACACTACTTTTTTAGGAATAACAAATCTTACTCAATCGGCTGTTGTTAAAGTAAATGGAATTTCTCATTTTCTTTGGGCGAATATAGCGATAATAATTGGAGCTGGAATCGCTCAATTTTTTCAGACAAAAATGGTAACTCCAAAGCAAAAATCAGTAAAAAAAGGCTCGTCCGATTTTTCTCAAATGATGCAAAAGCAGATGCTTTATTTCTTTCCAATTTTCACAGTTTTTATTCTTTGGCGGTTTCCAGCAGCCGTCGCCCTTTATTGGTTAGTGGTTGCGTTATTCTCAATAATCCAACAATATATTACTTTTAAACACCATGCTTAACCAAAATAACCTTAAAAAAATTAAAGAAACTGTTGAAGAGTTTTTTAAAAAGATGACTTTTGAAGTAGAAATTAAAATTTTGCTCCAGAAAGACCAAACCATTCCCATGAATATAAAAACTTCAGAGCCTCAGATTTTAATCGGAGAAAGAGGTCAGACCCTAACTGAAATCCAGCATCTTTTAAAGGCAATATTAAAAAGACAAATTGAAGAACCTTTTTTTATTGACCTTGATATTTCAGATTATAAAAAGAAAAAAATTGACTATTTAAAAGAAATGGCGAGAGCTGCTGCTGACGAGGTAGCCCTGTCAAAAAAAGAAAAACAGCTTCCTTCGATGCCAGCCTATGAAAGAAGAATTATTCATTTGGAGTTAGCTTCCAGAAGTAATGTTACCACTGAAAGCATAGGACAGGAACCAGAAAGAAAGGTAATAGTTAGACCTTATCCTTAATTTTAATTTCGATAAAAAAGTTAGTTAATAAAAAAACTGCTCTTTTATTTGAGCAGTTTTTTATCAAATGACAAAAAAAACGCAGTCTTTTAATATGTTGGGAAAAGAGCATATTTGTGGGCACAAGATTTATCATACCACCAAAAGTCCTCCTCAGAATGGAAACCGACGCACTTATTTATTAGAAGTCCTCTGAGGCTAGAGACAGAATGATCAAAAACTGCACACATCGGGGTACCGACTGCATTGCTACCTCTGAGAACTAATAAATAACTTCCACCCATCTCTATTGACCAAACATTTTCGCTAAATCCTTCAGGCAAATCTATAAATTTATTGTCCTCTTCTGCTGTGAGCGAAAGAGGCTTAGACGGGTCTCCTCCCCTATCCTCGCCTGGATAAAGAAAAACTTTAGTTTTTTCTTCTTCTCTTTCAACTTCTTGAAAAACAGTTATTGAAATAGGGGTTAATGAGAGTGAGCCAGTAGTTCTAGTAGCGGAGCCAACTGATCTAAGATAGGAACAATCGCCTTCCCGATTTTTTTTAGTGTGTAAAAACACTCCATAGTAAAAATCTGGTTTTGTAGTAATTGGCTTCTCCTTTCCTTCGACCTCAATAGTATATTGATTTATTATTTTTAAGCTCTTTATTTTACCATCTACTATAGTGCTTAGATCATCAATAGAGGAAATCAAACGATAAACCTTTGCGCCCGCCTCTATCTTTTCATCGGAGGGAAAAGGCAGTTCTGTAGAAAGGTAAACCCCGGGGATTTCAGTTCCCTTGACCGTTAAAAGTTTTGGGGATTTGAGCAAGACCAATTGGGGATTAATGGTGGTCAAAATTAGATAAGAAGAAAGTAAAATAACAAGCCCTATAATACCGGCAAAAATTTGGTCTTTAGCTTCTATCTGGGCAATTGGAGCCCCGGCTGAAGTTATATAACGAAATCCTCCGTAAATTAAGGCTCCAAAAGCAACTAAGCCGGCAATAGCGACGCTAAAAGTGAAGATATATTTTATATATTGGGGAAGAATTGCTTGCTCTACTGTTTCTGGCCGCCAGCCACCAATTTCCGGATATTCCACCTCAAGTGCGTGAACAAAGGGAGAGCTTGCCAAAAATAAAACAAAAGAAGCAACGAGAATTAAAGCAAAAACATTTTTTTTAGAATTAAACATATCTTATCGCAAAATAAAAATTTAATATTTATTAGGGTGTATCGGTGCAGCAAAACCAATTATGGGGACTGGTACAAAAAGGTATTTTTATTTTTCTTCCTTCCTCTTCTATTTCAATCTCTGTTTTTGTATATCGGGGATAATTTTCTTTTTCGACCCGTTGACAATTAAATAGGTATTTTCCGGTTTTCTCGTACTGAATAACTTTTTCTATATCCTCGGGAGAAAGATAACAGTTATCAAATTCTCCTCTTGATAGATTTAATTTTCTAGCAATAGCTTCTTGGACTGTTATGCTCGGGCAGAGACCTATTTTTTCTAAGAAATCTTCCGGTAAAAGAGATAGAAGCGTTTCTCGTGTCAATTCCCAACAAAATGGATTAGCAGCACATCGAATTTTTTCTCCAGTAGTTCTGATATCTTCATTTTCTTTTATACAAAGAGGTTCCACGCTTTCATAAATTAATTTATACAATTTTTCTTTAGCTGCCTGAATTTCTTCGTTAAGACGAGTAATTTTTACAAATAATTTTTCTATTTCTTCTCTGTCCGAACAAGGATCGCCCTGGCATTCACTAAGACCAATACAAGCGGTTCTACATTTAGGTGTACAGTTTTCTATACTACAAAGGGTAGCTAGTTCTTCCATTTCTTTTTGAGTTTTAACGAGATAATAAGAGTTTGATTCAATTTTTTCAAGCTCTTTTGTTATTTCTTCCAACAATTGCCCGGTTTTCTCCATTGCTTCCCCAACCGGAATTTCCCTGCCGCATTTTAGTTTTTCATAATCTATCTCTTCTCCCTCTTCTTCAGCGGCTAATGTGTCTTTATTTTGATTATAAAAGAAATTTAAAGAAAAGAAAATAGAAATAAATAAAAACAAAAGGAGAAAAGTTTTTAAGATTAAGTTTTTTTTGAAAAATAAAATCATTTTATTAATATCCGAACCATGCGTAATTTCCAGAACCATTTCGAAATGCGCTTCTTACTACATATTCTGGTACCTCATAATAATTTTTCCAGGAATCATTTATATAAATAATATCTCCTATTTTAGCTTTCAAAACAATATAGTGGGTTCCGCCGGTAAATATAGATGGTCCTACGCTGATGATAATCGGTCCGTAATTTATTTTTTTTAAGACCTCTTCCCATCCTTTCATTGAATTATTAGAATCGTATGAACCTTTTACTCCATGGAGAATTCTGGTATCTGAAAACAGAGTAGGTGCGGTCCCATGGCCGCAAACTCTGTGTCCATATTTAAGGGACAAAGCGGCGATTTCATCTGGGAAAATTTCAGAACCAGTATAGTAACTTAAAATCATCGCAAGAGACGTAGGACCGCATCCTGCCCCGGCAATCGTTGTTCCACAACTATAATCTTTATATCCCCATCTCGGATCAGTCTGCTTATATAGAGGAACCTCTGGCACCCCCTCGGGTGATGGTTGCCAACCTTCTTCTGGCTCGAACTGGTCAACTTGTTCGTAAAAGCTAGAGGGCAATGTTGAGGCAAGATAGATTGCATCTTCGTTTCCTTCTTTGTCTAAATAAAATGTAACTGGGTCTTTTATTATCCGACCATCTATCTCAATATCAATATTTTCCCAATCAGGGAAAGAATCAACCTTAACTTCCTTCTTAACTTCCTCATAATACTGTTTAATTGATAACAAATCATTATAAGTAAACACTTCTTCGTATTTACTCATTAAAAATCCGGTTGCTTCCAATTGAGAAAAGTCATTAAGTAAATGAATTTTGGCACTTGATATCTCGTTTGTTTTTTCTTCCAAATCTTCGATTACCGGAGCTGTTTTTTCTATAGAGGTCTTTATTTGAGATTGATTGTCTCTCCCAAATTTACATCCGATTGCTGAACATTGTAAGGTAGTGCATGGATATGAAAGACCGCAATCAGTGTTCATAACTAAAGAATGTATTTCTTCGCTTAGTTCATATAATTCTTTTGCCGATGTCGCTGCAGCTTCTGCTGTCAGGTAAGCATAATCTAATTTTTTCTGCGCTTCTTCGTTTAAAACCGTGTTTTCAATAATTATTCCGGTTGGAATCTGGAAATAGGTTGGAAATTTTTCTTCACTAGGTTCAGGAAGCTCTATCTCTTGTAGGGTAACTTTTTCCAATCCCGGAAGACGAAATATCGCCAGCTGGGGGTTGATAGTAACTAAAATTAAATAAGAAGAAAGTAAAATAACAAGCCCTAAAATCCCTCCGGTGATTTGGTCTTTGGCAGCAATCATTTTAACCGGGGCGCCAGCTGAAATTAAATAAAGAAAACCGCCATAAACCATTATCCCAAGAGCCAATAAACCAGCAATCATCAAGAATAGATAATAGAAATACTTAACATAGAGAGGAAAAGCCTGCTCTCCGGGGATTTTACCTTCTTGAATTTCTTTAAGAAAAACCTGGGGAGAATCAACTCCAGAGAAAGGAAGAGAAGGATAATTTATTTCCGGAGGACGAAATTCAAGTGCCAAAGCAAAATTTGCTCCTGACATAAAGAGAAAAAGGAGCAAAACAATAAAAAATAATTTAGATTTTTTATTTTTTAACATTTAAGTTTTTAACTCATAATAGACCGTCAGAGTCCACCAAGGCCCAGCTCCGAAAACGTGTATAAATTCAAAAATAATAAATAATGGCCTTAACCATTTTAATCTTTTTGCCCATTTTGCTGATTTTGCTATTCTTTTTTCAAACCTTTCTACATTTTTCTTAACTCTTTTAGCTGCTTGTAATTTTGGGGTAGCAGCTTTTACTTGCTGGGAATGTAAAAAACACCAAGGAGTGATAATTATCAAACCAATAATATCAGGGAGAAAATCTAAAATTAGCCCTGTTCCGTAAACAAAATATAAAATTACGCAAATTACTCCAAATAAATCTAAAAGGATGGCGACAGGAAACATAATAAGAGCTGCGGGGCTTATCAGAGCCCCTAGCCTTCTTGTTTCATCTGCCTCTATTTCTTCTTTTAATTCCGCTTCTTCTTGAGGGGTTAACTCTATTTCCTCTGGCATATTATTCTCCTTTTAATTCCTTTTTGGCTTCTTTTATTCTTAGAACTTCTTCAGGGGCAGTGGTGATTAATTGGTCTTCGGAATAAGAGGCGACCACTCTAATTGCCACATGCTTTTGACCGGCAAAAAAGACTCCTTCTCCAACTGCTGCCTCAAGTAGGCGAAGTTTTTCCTCCTCGGTTAGGTTAAAAACCTTTTGAATAGAATCAATTACTGCTGGAGGCTGTTTCATTAAAAGCTTCAAAGAGGAATTGTTAATAATTGGCTGGCCATAGTCAGATTTCATAAAATCAGAAACATCCTGGGTAATGGTGGTTACCCCTAACCAATATTTTCTGGCTCTTTTGACAAGACCGTATAAGAAAGAAGCCCCATCTTCTGTCTGCATTAACCACCAGGCTTCATCAACAACTAAAATTCTTTTTTTTAACTCAGACCTGACTTTATTCCAGATATACCTCATAATTATGAACATAGCCATTGGTCTTAATTCTTCTTCCATGTCTCGAATTCCAAAAACAACAAACTTATTTTCCATTGAAATGTTTGAATAATTGTTAAAGAAGTTAGCATAGGTTCCTTTGGTGAATTTTCTTAATCTTCTAACCAAACCTTCGGCTCCCTCCATGGTTTCCAAAACCTGCTCTAAATCTGACATCAAAGGAGGAGTAATTTTTGAAAAATCAGAGTCCGGGGTAATGTCTTTTGCGGCATAAGTTTCAGTTAGGGCCCGGTCCACAATTGCGTCTTCTTCCGGAGTTAGACCTCCCAACATAATTCTTAATAAACTAACTAAATTCATAATGTTTGACCTTAAGACATCGGCTGGTTTCTCATCTTCTCTTGGGATTGGCAAATCAAAAGGATTAATTCTGTCTGTTGAGGACAGGGAAATATTAAAGAAAGAACCGCCGACAGCATCAGACAAAAACTTATATTCGTTTTCTGGGTCCAGAATTATAGCATCAATATTTTGCATCAAAGAACGCAAAATCTCCAACTTCACAAAAAATGACTTTCCTGAGCCGGCTACTCCGAAAAAAACTTCATTGTAATTTTCCAAAGAAAATCTATCAAACAAAATTAGGGAATTGTTGTGCTGATTGATTCCGTATAAAATCCCTTCATTAGAGCTCAGGTCAAAAGAAATAAAAGGGAAGGAACTGGATAGGGGAGCAGTATTCATTGGGGTATGGACTTGGAGCAAATCCAGACCATAAGGGGAGGTAGAAATAAAACCTTCCCTTTGTTGGAAGAGAGCAGGTTTTATATAGACTAATCTCCCTTCCAGAATTGATCTCAAAATAGTTTCAGTTTCTCTAAGCTCTTTTTGGGTATCACCATAAATAGTGAGATATAAGCCGAATCTAAACATTCTTTCTTGGGCAGACTGGAACTTATCTCTTAAAGCTTCTAAATCTCGGTAGGCAATTTCTAAGGTAGGATCGCGAATTAATCCTTTTTCTTCTCTTCCCATCATTTCAGCCTGAGCTTCGGTTATCTTTTTCCTCAGTCGCTTTAAAATCTTACTTATATCAACCGGGTGGATGAAAAAAGAAATATCCATTGGAATATCCAGATTAATAACCGGAGAAAACCAGTCTGTGCTTAGATATCTAGGATAGGAAAAAATAAAAAAAGATTTAGCCAGTTTTTCTCCGAGTTTGAGATAATTTTGAGTAACTTCAATAGAGGCCGGAGCAATAATATCTTTGATTCCAACTGTCTCGGCTTCAAAAATCTTCTCTTGGGTTTCCGGTCCCTTTCTTAAAAATTTTTTGAAAAAATTTATCATTTTAATTTACGAAGTAAATTACAGTGAGAGAAGTGAACGGTTCTTTAACATTAATAAAATTTAAATAACTAATTCTCCGGGAAGTTCAGGGTAATATCCAACTTCAGCTTCTTTAGGGTGGTGTAAACCCCAGAAAAGTTCAATAAGTTCAGGGGTGGTCAGGGGAACGGCCTGAAGGCCGCACCTTCTTAAACCTAAGGCTACAAATTCCATTCTCTGCCAAAGTTGGCTTTTATATCTTTGGAAGTTCTCCTCGGTTAAGGTAGGAATTTTGGGCATTTTTAGTAATTTCCTTCCTTCAGCAGCAAATCCCTGAGATTCAAAAAGAGTGTAAGGAATGACAACAAAGAAATTTTTTGTCAGAATAGCTCCTGTTCCTACTAAATGCTGTATAAACTCGTGATATTCAGCAGTTTGCATTTTCAAAAGTTCATTTTCTTGAGTTCTCTCTAACTCTTTTAATTTTTCAAGATAACCTGTGATATTAAGTTTTCGGGATTGGACGACAATTTGGCAGGAAAAATCCAGAGAATTCAAAAAACTTTGAAATTGATACAAAATAGCATTCTGTTCGTCCTCAGACTTTAAGGCAAAATTAAGAGAAGAAACCATCAAAACTCCTCTTAGGGTTTTGTTCTTTAAGATAAGAACGCCTTCCCTGATTTGGTCAATTTCTAAAAATTGTTGGGTTGTTGGCTGTGTCATATTTCGAGCGAAGCGAGAAACAAGGTTCTGATTGCCGAAGGCAATCAAGGTTCTTATTAGTGGTTATCTCATTCTCATTTCAATTTGAGTTGATAACTTCTTTAGTTTGCTTTTTTTGGCAAGTTTTAAGGTTGATTTTTCGGAAAGCTCTTCTTTTTTGAGCTTTTCTTCTTTTTTGATAATCTTTGGAGAAATTACTTTCTTTTTCCAGAGGTAAATTTTTGAAGAAAAAGAGAAATTCAAAAATTTTAGCAAAATACTTAAAAGAGGCTGACCGCCAATTTTTAAAAAAGCAAAAGCCAAAGCTCCAATTGCCAAGAATATCGTAATTAAGACAAAAGCTAAAAGACTTTTTGTCGCTAAATAAAAATAAAGGAAAAACACAACTACTCCGGCTGCTCCTAAATAAAGAAACTGCTTGAAAGTTAAAGAGCCTACTATTTTTGCCTCTTTTTCAATAAATTGGGGAACTTGAAACCGCATATTTTTTTAGCTTATAGTGTCTAGCTTATAGCGCCTAGGTGTTTAGTTATTTATTCTCCAAAGTAATTTTATAAATTTCTTTTACTAATTCAATTGATTTTTGCCAGACAATTAACTCTTTATATGATTCTACATACATAAGCCTAACACTGAACTTAGAACCTAAACCCTAAAACCTATAAGCTATTTTTAATTCTACCACAAATAAAAAAAGCAACAAAGGGTTTGACAAAATTTTGGAGTGGTGATATAATGTAAAAGTTAAGGAAATTAAGGATTCCTTGAAATTTAAAATTAAATAAGGAGGAGGTAAAAAAATGTTTTGGATAGTATTATGGTTGCTAAGTTTAGTGTGGATTATAGTTAGTGGAGCAATTAGTTGGTCTAGTTGGTGGTTTTCCGGAGGTCTTATTGGAATTATTCTTCTTACAATTCCTCTTGTTTGGTGGGGATTGGCTCCAAGAAATCTTTTTTTTACTTTTGTAGAAGAAGGTACAGCCAAAGCAGTTATGAGAGGTGCTACTACGAAAAAGGTAACAACACCGGAAGGAAAAGTGTATAAGGTGACTAAGGGCGGGCAGCTTCGCCGAGTTCTAATTCAATGGGAAGGCTATACCTTAGATAGAGAATCAAATGTTGTAGAAGGGAGGGAACGTTGGCATCCATTTGGAGGTTTAAGATATTATGGGTTTTGGCCTTTTGCTCAAATCTACACCTACCTCTTTGAATGGACTGGAGTAGCAGAAAATGGTGAAGTTCAGAGCCACCCTAAAGAAAAGCTCGATTACATTCTTCTTAAAGATGATGTTTATTGGGCTAAAGTTGAAAATGCTGAAGATAAAGAATTGCTACCTTTGAACGTAGAAGTGATTTTAACTCAGAGAGTGGTTAATCCCCGCAAAGCTCTGTTTGCTGTTCAGAGTTGGTTAGAGACTATAATTAATCGAACAAAACCGGCAGTTCGAGATTCTGTTACTACAGAAGGATATAAAGAATTGATTTCAAAAACGAAAGCAATAGGAGAAGAAATATATAAGGAGTTAGAGAAGGAATTATTGAGAGAGGAATTTCGGGATCGTTATGGAATAGATGTTAGAAAGCTTGAAGTTAAAGAAATTAATCCTCGAGAGGATTACCGAGATGCTACCCTGAAAAAATGGCTTGGTCAGCGGGAAGCTGAAGCAAGAGCAACTGCGACCGCTGGTACGCTGTTTGAAATGATAACTGAACAGACAGGAATGTCTCGAGAAGATATTCGAAAAATGCTCAAAGAAAATCCGAAGGACTTTATTGCCAAATATGGAGATTTACTAAAACAGAACTTAGACCTAATTCAGAGAAGAATGGCAATTGATGGACGGAGCTTTGTTGATATTAGAGTAGATGGCGCAAAAGGTGGCGAAAGATCTTTCTTAAATCTTATTGCTGCTTGGTTGAGAATGGCGATGGGAGGAAAAGAAGAAGAAGAACCAAGCGAACCGAAAGAAGAAGAAACTGAAGAAGGAAAAGGCAAGAAGTTTTTTGAAAAAATTGCAAAAGAGTCAAAAGAACACCTTGCGAAGAAGTAAGAGGGAAGATAAAACAAAAAGAGGGTTGGAGAAACAACCCTCTTTTAATTTATTTTAAAAATATAGGAAATACAGATTTTTGAACTATTTATTTCTTACCCTTATCTATTCAATTGGCTCACGATAGACATCAGGTTTGTTAGAAGGAGCTGGTTTTTTCGGTAAAATGGTTTCTTTTCCCGGGGGGACCTCTTTACCATTTTTTAAGGTTATTTGAACTAAACTAAGAACCTTTTCATTTAAATCTTTAACTAATTCTTTAGCAGTTTTTCCCGGAATATTTAAACGTTCCTGGAGAGTATTAATAAATACATTTTCGTCTCTGATTTTACCTTGGGCGACTTCTTTAACTATTCTGGCAATGTGAGGCCCAGGGAGTTTTTCAAATCTTTCCCTAAACTCTTCCTTTTTTTGAAGTGTTTTCGGAATAAACTTTTCAAACAACTCTTTCAGTGTTTCTAAACCGTACTTTACCACAAGAGATTCAATGATAGAGCTAGTTTCTTCTGGGAAAACTATATTACTGGTTGATTTTAATCTGAAGTTTTTCATAAGTTTAAGCAATATAATTTGGATCTTGAATACGAAGTGTTTTTTGATATAAAAGATTAGCTTTAACAGGATTTGTTTTCAGCAAATTAAGATATTCAGTTTGGAGAGCTACTCCATTATTTTTAATCACATTTTGTAGAGATTCTTTTAGCTTATCACTTCCCCGGTCTCCTGTAACAGTAACTTGTTTCATACTCATTGCTCTAAGTACATCTAAAGTTATATCATCAGGACGAGCTTCGCTTGCGAACTTTCTCGGATCTAATCCTCTAACTATATCTCGGAGACTATCTTGGGCACTCTGTCCTTTTTTTCTTGTCATTTTCGCCCGAGTTGCAAAAGATAAACCCTCTAATTCTTTTTTCTTTTCTTCGTGACGCCTCTTTGCATAACCTGTTAATGGCGACGCGGCAACTCCAAAAATTGGCTTTCCAGCTGCCCAGCGGCCAAGCCGTTCAGCCTTTTCTGGAATTTTTAATCCCTTTTCGATTTCTCTTCCTCCTTTCTTTGCTGTCCATTTTCCAGCTGTTTTTACTCCTTTTTGGGCAACGCTAATAACTGCGGTAGCTCCCATAGCTGAAGTGGAAAGGGCGCCAAAAAAACCGAATAAAAGGAAAGCCAAAACTACGAAGTAAGGGGTTATTTGATTTGCAAGGCCCCATCCTTCGTATTCAGATTTAAGCACAAATCCGCCTGCCATAATAGAAGAAAGTAAGTGGTCTCCCAGGTAAATAATAAAAGCAGCAGCTACTCCAATAATGCACCATTGAAGAAATTGATTCCACCATAGTGAAAAAATCCCTCTGGTGACTGGCAAAATATAGCAAAGGAAAGCGATCGGCGACAAAATAATTAATGTCCAAAGAGCTACATACCGAAGAATAAAAAGAAAAGCAAAAAGAAAGTAGATAATTCCTCCCATAACGTTAAATATAGCATAGATTATAGGCGTAATAAGAAGCCCAAACCAAGCACCGGCATCTCCCGCATCCATCTCTGCTGTCATCTTTGCGATTGAGTCCCAATGAACTGACCACCGAGCCGAAAAAAAATCTCCTTTTGCAATCCCTTCTATAAAGAAATTCATTACAATATTTGAAGCGTCAATAATCAGGCCTAAAATAACCGGGGTAAAATTTATTAATAAGGCTATTCCGATTAAAAGAGGTAAAGTTTTTTGCCATTGGTATTCCCTAATTCTTAGAGCAGTAGCCAAACCAATAATAACCAGGACAATAATGAAGAATATATTGGCAAAATCTCTGGTGAGGGTCCAACCAAGAGTAACAAATTCATTAGTGGTATAAGAAACATTAATAAAATAAGGGCTTAAGATAAAACGCAAAAACTTTTCAGCCACACTAAAAAAAAGGACAGGCAATACGATCATTATCGACATAATGCCCTGAATAGACCGGGAAACAATAAGTTGTGCTAACCAAGCCATTAGATTATTATAGCATAAATATTAAAATTGCTAATAGTCAATAACTTTTTGTTAGATTTATCCAGTCTTTAATGGTTAAGGTTTCAGCTCTCTGAGTAGGGTGAATATTATTTTTTAGAAGCCAGGATTTAACCCTTTCTTTGACTAATTCTAACTTTTTTGAGAGGTTGTTGGCAAGTTGTTTTCTTGGCTGGGAGAAGCCAGCTTTAACGATTCTAAAGAATAAATCAACGTTGACGGGTTTCATAATTACGTTGCCGGGTTTCGTTGGGGTAATTTTGATTATTGCGCTGTCTACCTTGGAGGAAGGCCAGAAAGATTTCTTTGATGCATAACTTATAATCTCGGGCTTGGCATAAAATTGGACGGAAACAGCCAAGATATTCATTTTAGGAGGCCTGGCGCAAATTCTTTGAGCCACCTCTTTTTGAACCACTAAAATCATCAATTCTGGCGGCAATTTGGTTTCCAGAAATTTTCTGATTGCCGGAGCAGTAAGATAAAAAGGCAAATTAGCCACCACCTTAAAAGAATTTCCAATTTCCAATTTCCAATTTCCAAACAATTTCCAATTTCCAATTTTCAAAATATCGCCGTAAATAATCTTGACATTGTTAAAGCCCTTCAGGGTTTCCTTGAGGGTTTCAACTATTTTTTGGTCTTTTTCAATAGCAATGACTAATCTTGCTTTCTTAGCTATTTCCTGAGTTAAAGTTCCAATTCCTGGACCGATTTCCAAAACAGTGTCTTTGATTTTGAGCCGAGCCTCCTTTATAATTTTTTTAATAATAACTTTATCAATCAAAAAATTCTGGCCAAGTCTTTTTGAAGGACGAGCCCCATATTTTTTGAGTAGATTTTTAATAACTTTCTTGGAAGATAAATTCATTTATTCATTTTAGCACTAATTTCAGGGTTGTGCCCAGTAGTAGATTTTTGACTCGCTACGCGAAAATGAGTTTTTCTTTCAGAAAAACTCAATCAAAAATTCACTACTGGGTGTGGATAAGATCCTTGACTTTAGGGCTTGGAATAGTAAACTGGAGAAAAGTGGTCAAAAAGCATAGACATAGATAAGTTAAAAAACTATTCCTACACTACCACTAAAAAAAGCCTTTAAATGGCTTTTAAGCTGTTTAAAGCAAAAAATATACCAGATTGCCCAAAAAAATAAGGGATCTCTAAAAGACCCCTTCCTTTATTTAGGAATAATTTCAGTTATTTTGCTTTCAATTCTTCTTTTTGTTCCTCATCACTTTTGGGCAGAAGTAAATTCAATTGTGGTAGCGCAAAATTTGAATGCTTCCCTGGCTGACCTAAGTAATCAATCAGAAAGCGGTGGGCAGCCATTTGTCGGGCCAATTCAAAACTCCTTAAAAGAATCACCTGATTTCCTCTTAATTCAAAAAAGCAGTCTAATGGCTTTTTCCCCTTCAGTTTTAATTACTCCTCAGGTTTTGGGGAGCTTAGTTGGAGATAACACCACCCGGGAAGGAATTATTGAATATACGGTTCAAACTGGCGATACTCTTACAAGTATCGCTGCTCATTTTGGCATTTCTCTTAATACTTTGCTCTGGGCAAATGATTTAACTCAAAAATCAACGATTAAACCTGGCCAAAAACTTCTCATCTTGCCAGTTTCTGGAGTAATGCATTTAGTAAAAAAAGGAGATACAGTTGGCAGTATAGCTGAGAAATATAAGACAGATCCTGAAAAAGTCATCGGATTTAATGATCTTTCTGGCGACGGAGACATTGTAGTGAAAGAGGTTTTGATAATTCCTGATGGCAAACTTCCTTCAGTTTCAATTGTTCAAGAGGCACCGCCATCTCTCTCTACTAGTAATTTTTACGGTAAATCTCATACTTATCTCTGGGGCCAATGTACTTGGTGGGTGGCTCAGAAAAGAACAATTCCTGGCTGGGGCAATGCTAAAGATTGGCTGAACAATGCGATTAGTTCTGGTTTTAAAGTTTGCAAAGGAAGTAATTGCATCCCCCAGGTGGGGGCAGTAATTTCTCTTAGCGGCAATAGATATTATGGCCACGTGGGGTATGTGGAAGAAGTGAGAGGAGATAAAGTTGTTTTTTCAGAAATGAATTATATTGGCTTGGGAAGAATGAATTATAGGACGCTGAGAATAGGGTCATCTTCCATTAAAGGATATATTTATTAGGTTTCTCTTATTCTATATATTAAAGCTTCACCTAAATGGTTATAAGAAATGCTTTCTGAGCTATCTAAATCAGCAATGGTTCTGGCGACTTTTAAAACTCTTTATTTTCCTTTACTAAGAAAACATAAAAGTAATATTTCTATGTTCTATCTTTTATAATCCTATTTAATTATAACAACAGATTAAGTAAATAAAAATCGCCCATCAATGGGCGTTTTATTCATGGATCACTACCAATAGTATAAAATTTATTAGAAATTAAAAGATTTTATGTAAACTTTGGGTATTCTCTGATATTCAAAATGCCTCAATCCATATAAGGCATCTGTTTCTACTTCAATAATTTGGGCGTCTAAACCAACTATGGCAACTGAGAAAACTTTAGACGGCATATCCGGAAGTTCGAATTTCGATTATAATGTAGATTTTAAACATTACAAATAGATTTTATTTTTGGCATTTTAGACAAAATCTGGCTTCAGGACAAACCTCGAGGCGCTCTCGGGAGATTTCCTTTTCGCACTTTTCGCACTTTCCATATCTCCCTTTTTTTGTTTTCTCCAAAGCCAGATTAATATCCTTGAGTTTATTTTCAAGGATGAACTCAATCGGGAGTAAGGCTTCGTATTCCTCGACTTCATCTGCTTCCTCTTCCAAATTACCACCATTGAATTTTGGGAAACGAGTCTCCCAATCTCCGGTCAGTTTTTTATCTTTTTTGGCAAAGCTTTGAAGCTGTTCCTCAATCGAGGCTCTTTCCTTTTCTAATTTTTCTTTCATTTTTTTAATAAAAAGTTTTTTCCTAAACATATGAGGTTTACAACTTATCAATTGTTTTTTTCATACTTTCCAAAGAGCTTGTGAAAATGAAGTAATTATCTGTTATTAAATAACAAGCTTCAAAATTTTCCTCAGTAAAAGTCTGGCAGCGAATAACTCCCTGGCTGTAAGCGGTTTTAGTAAAGTAATCTTTGAGGGCTGGTTTATCCTTGCCCAGGAAAGCGAAAAAATTTGATAGGTCTGTTTCCATTGTATCTTCCCAGAATCTTAGTATTTCTGGTAGTCCTTCTTTTGTCTCTATTTTCGTCACCAGGCCCAATCTGTTACCTTCTTTTTGGGAATAAATAAATAAAGTGAACTCATCGCTTAATTTTTGATAAAAATCTTCTGGAGTTTTGGCCGGGAAAGTATCCAAAAATTCTTTCAGGCCAAGGACCTTTTTCTTAGTTAAATCTTTTATTATAATCCTAGTAAATTGGCCTTCTCCTAAGTCTTCTTTAAGAATCTGAGAAAGATAGATGAGGGTTTCTTCTGATTTTGTAATCTCGAAAGTTCGAATTGCTTCAACCGAGATTAAAGCTTCGGGAATAGCTATTTCCGGGACAACAATAATTTCTTTTTGGGGAGGAGGGGAGGGCGGCAGCGGTGGTTTTCTGATAAAGAGGAACCAATACCAGAAAGTAGAAATTCCCGCTAAGATAGCCAAAATTACGAAAAAAATTACAAACCTTGCCCAGAATTTTTCTCCCAGAGAGGGTTTTTGAGGAAGAGGACGGAAAATCTCGGTTGGCCGGAAAGGAACAGTGGGCTCTTCAACTTCTTTTACTGGTCCTTGAAATTCTTTTATTTCTTTCTTTTTACCTTGGATTCTTTCTAAGAATTTTTTTCTTTCTGCTTCTTCTCTTTTTTGAATTTCTGATAATCTTTCTTTTATTTTCTCCTTTTCCAATTTTTCTTTCTCTACTCCTTTACTTTCTTTCTCTGCCAAAAATTCAGTTCTGGTTTTTTCCAATCTTTGTTTCTCCTCCAATTTTAATCTTTCTATTTCTTTTTTTCTCTTTTCCTCAATTTCTTCCCTTTCTTTTTCCTCTTCTCTTAGTTTTTCCTTTTCTTCTTCCTCTTTCCTTAATCTTTCTGTTTCTTTTCCTCTTCTTTCTTCTTCCTGGCGGAGTTTTTGCAAAAACTCCGCTTTTTTTCTCTTTTCAATTTCTGTTTCTTCCTTCTTTTCCTCAATTTCATCTTTTTTTAATAAGTGGCTAATGTCTTGTATCTTTTTTTGGAGGTCGGCTTCTTTATCTTTTATCTTCTGATACCTCAAATCAACTTCTCTTAATTGAGCTTTTATTTTGTTAATTTCTTCTTCCCATTCCCATCTTTCTTTTTCTATCTGTCGTCTTTTTTCTTCTGTTGTCCATCTTTTTGTTTCTATTCCTTTTCTTTCTTTAGCTGTTTTTGCTTCCTTTTCCTTTTCTTCAATAGCTTTTTCTTCTCTTTCAGTCTCTGCCTCCTTTTCTAAGACTTGGTCTAAGGTCTTTCCTAATTGAGCTTCTCTTTCCGAAAGCTGAGCCCTTTCTGTTTCTAAGGGCTCTTTCTTTTCCTGGAGTTTCTCAAGCTCTTTTTCTAATTCAGCTTTTTCTTTCTCCAATCTTATCTCCTCCTGCCTATCTGAAATTTTTCTCTTATCGTTTTTAATTTCTTCTTCTTTTCTTAGGAATTTATGATACCTCAAATCAACTTCTCTTAATTGAGCTTTTATTTTGTTAATTTCTTCTTCCCATTCCCATCTTTCTTTTTCTATCTGTCGTCTTTTTTCTTCTGTTGTCCATCTTTTTGTTTCTATTCCTTTTCTTTCTTTAGCTGTTTTTGCTTCCTTTTCCTTTTCTTCAATAGCTTTTTCTTCTCTTTCAGTCTCTGCCTCCTTTTCTAAGACTTGGTCTAAGGTCTTTCCTAATTGAGCTTCTCTTTCCGAAAGCTGAGCCCTTTCTGTTTCTAAGGGCTCTTTCTTTTCCTGGAGTTTCTCAAGCTCTTTTTCTAATTCAGCTTTTTCTTCTCTTAATTTTATCTCTTCTTCTTCTCTTTTTTTCTTTTCCCCTTTGGCTTTCCGTACTTCTTCCTCTCCTTTCTTAGCTTCTTCTATTTCTTTTCTTCTTTCTTCGGTTATCTTTCTTATTTCTTCTAATTTTTTATCTTCTTTAGTTTTCTTTAGAGCTTCGGCTCTTTTTTTTGCTTCCTTAGCCTTTCTCGTTTCCTCTTCAGCCTTTCTTCTTTCTTCCTCGATTTTTATCTTTTTTTCTTCTTCTCTCTTCAGCCTTTCTCTCTCTAATTTTTCTTTTTCAACTTCTTCTTTTGTTCTTTTTCCTTCTATCTCTTTTCTTGTCGTTCCTTCCCGGGCTCTAACAATATCTCTTTGCATCGTTCTAATTTCCTCTCTTTTTAGAAATCCTTTCTTTTTATTCATAATTATTTCTCAATGAATTTTTAATTCATTTACCGAGCTTCCATTTATGGAAGCGAAGGTGAAGAAGAGGACAAAATCCTCTTCGCCTCGACCTTCAATTCATTTTCAATGAATTTTGGTTTTTGATGATAAATTTATTCTTCCTTGTTCATCAATTGAGATTACTTTTACCGGCAAAACATCGCCGATTTTAACTACATCTTCAACTCTTTTTACTCGATAAGGTGCTAGTTGAGAAATGTGAACTAGTCCTTCCTGACCCGGCAGAATTTCGACAAAAGCTCCAAAATCCAGAATCCTTTTTACTTTGCCCTGAAAAATTTCTCCGACCTTAATTTCTCTGGTAATATTTTTTATCCAGGAAAGGGCCTTTTCTGCTGCTTCTTCTTTTTCTGAGGTAATAAAAATAAGACCCGAGGGCTGAATATCTATAGCAACTCCAGTTTCTTTCGTAATTTCATTAATTATTTTTCCACCAGGACCTATTACCTCTCTGATTTTTTCTGAATTAATTTGCAAGGTAAGGATTCTGGGAGCGAAGGGAGAAAGTTGGGCCTTGGGTTTTGGCATTACTTCCTGGATTTTATTCAAAATTTGAAGCCTGATTTTTCTTCCTTGAGACAAAACTTCTTTTAAAATCTCTGGGGTAATGCCGGCAATTTTTACATCCATCTGGATAGCAGTTATTCCTTTTTTTGTCCCTGCTACTTTAAAATCCATGTCTCCATGATGGTCTTCTGGCCCCTGAATGTCAGTTAAGATTTTGTAATTATCTTTCTCATCAGTCATTAGACCTAAGGCGATTCCAGCTGCTGCAGCTTTTATTGGTACTCCAGCATCCATTAGAGCCAGAGAAGAGCTAGAGACCGAAGCCATAGAAGTTGAACCATTAGAAGAAAGAATTTCCGAAACCACCCTCATTGTATAGGGAAACTCTTCAAAACCGGGAATTAGGGGTAAAAGGGCTCGCTCTACTAACATTCCGTGGCCAATATCTCTTCTTCCCGGGCCTCGCATTGGCCTAATTTCTCCAACTGAATAAGGAGGAAAATTATAATGGTGCATAAAACGCTTTTTAGCAACAATTTCCATTCCTTCCAATAATTGTTGATCCCCTGGCCCTCCTAAAGTTAAGATAGACAGGGACTTTGTTTGGCCCCGGCAGAAAAGGCCGGAACCATGAGTTCTTGGTAAAAGCCCAGCTTCAAGATGAATTTCTCTTACTTCATCTAATTTTCTGCCATCTGGTCTTTTCTCGTATAAAATAATATTTTCATGAATTAATCTGGAAAATTCTTTTTCAAAGAAATCCTGGGCATATTTTACTTTTCCCATTCCTGGATATTTTTTTTCTACAAAATTGCAAAGCTCTTCTTTTAATTTATTTACTTTCTCCATCCGTTCAGTTTTTTCACTTTGATATAGCGCTTTTTCTAAATTTTTGCCCAAAAATTTCCTAATTTCTTTCTCTAATTCCAGGTCCTGAGAGGGAGCTTCAATAAGAACTTTCTCTTTCCCAACTTTTTTTATAATCTCTTTTTGAAAATCATAAATCTTTTTTAAATACTTTTCAGAAAATTCTAAAGCTTCTGAAATTGAATTTTCCCCTACCTCCTCAAAATTTCCTTCAATCATATTAACTAAAATTTTACCATTACTATCAAAACCGGCAGAAAAAATAAGGTCGAGCTCGCTTTTTTCTCTATCTTCATAGGTCGGATTGAGAATAAATTGACCCTCTTTTCGGCCAACTCTAACTGCTGCCAGAGGTCCTGACCAGGGGATGTCAGAAATTGAAAGAGACAGGGATGTAGCGATTAGTCCAATAACATCAGGGTCGTTCTCGGCGTCCCAGGAAAGGACAGTGTTAATTACCTGAACTTCTCGGGTCAAATTTTCTGGAAATCTTGGGCGAATGGCTCGGTCAATTAATCTGGCTGCGCAAATGGCTTCGTCTGAAGGCCGACCTTCTCTTTTGATGTACCTGGGGCCGCGAATTTTGCCGGCAGCATAATATCTTTCTTCGTAATCAACAGTCAGAGGAAAAAAATCTATTCCTTCCCTTTTAGATTTTGACATTACAGAAGTGGCTAAGACTAAAGTATTACCATAGCTGACCAAAATATTGCCATTAGCTTGTTCGGCCAGATTTTTGATTTCAACGGTAAGTTCCCGTCCACCCAACTCTAATTTAAAATTATTGTCCATTATTATTTCTTAAGTAAATATTTTTCTGGATTTTTTTCTAAATCAATAAATTCATCAGCTATTTCTTTTAGGCGAGCTGAAGCCGATCTGCCAAAAGCAATAATTTCTACTCTTTTCCCCCGATTTTTTAAATACTCAACTAACTGAATGAAATCGCCATCCCCTGAGGCCAAGACAACGGTATCAACACTGGAAGCAATTCTTATAGCATCAACAGTAATTCCAACATCCCAATCAGCTTTTTTTAAACCGCCGTAAAACTCTTGTAAATCTCTGACCCTGGTCTCAATTCCTAATTTGGTTAAAGCCTCGAAAAAAGGTTTTTCCTCTCTGCTTTTTGTTCTAACAACATAAGCAAAGGCCCGAATTAAATTCCTCTGACTAACAGCTGATTTTAAAATTTCCCGAAAATTAACCCTGGCTTTATAGAGATTTTTGGCAGAATGGTAAAGGTTCTGAACATCGATTAGAACTCCTACTCTTTGACCAATATGTTTTATAACCATCTTATTTTTTTAGTCCTATTGTTTTTATAATTTTATTATACCTCTTTTTATCTTTTTCTTTTAAATAATTTAAAAACTTTCTTCTTTGGCTGACCATTTTTAACAAACCTCTTTTTGAATGAAAATCTTTAGGATGCTTTTTCAAATGCAAAAGTAATCTTTTAATTTCTTCTGAAAGCAAAGCAATCTGAACTTCGGGAGAACCGCTGTCTGTTTCATGAAGTTTATATTTTTTGATCAATTCTTCTTTTTCTTTAGAAGTTAACATATTAATTTCATTGTATAACTTAAAAAATAAAAAGGCAATTTGCCTTTTTGTGCCCCCACCAGGACTCGAACCTGGAATCTTATCCTTAAGAGGGATCTGCTTCACCAATTAAGCTATGGGGGCAATTTTTAAGGTTTTATTGCATTCAATTTGAAAAATACCCTCTTTCCACCAATTTTGATAAATTTCTTTTGTCCAGTCACTTAATCCAATAACTTGTAAGATTGTTCCAATAATGAGATAGGCGCCAAAGATTATGACCAGACCTATGGCTACTGAGGTTAAAATGGATTTCGCTTTAGCTAAAATTCCCGGGTCTCCTCCGGCAAAAAGGAACATAAACCCGCCAATGGTCAACATTAAAACCGCAATTACAATAACCAGTTTCAGAACAAAATCGACAATTCCATCAAACATCACAAAGAAATGACATAATTGGCAGGGCATTCTTACTTCTTCTGACTCTCCTGGTGCCAGTGGTATATCTTTAGACTTTCCGCAGGGAATTAGCCCTTCATAATAAACTGTTGTGTCGTCTACTTGATAACTATTTAAAGCCAAGCTAACTAAAGGGGAAAATAAACTTCCTAAAAAAATAATTAAAAACAGTAAAGCCAATTTTTGATTTTTGATTTTTGATTTTTGATTTTTCATATAATAGTATAGTGCCCCCGGAAGGACTCGAACCCTCAACTACACGTCCGAAGCGTGTCGTGTTATCCATTATACCACGGGGGCACGGGGGCAACTAAATTTATCTTATCAAAATAATTGAAAAAAAGCAATTTTTGAGTTAAGATAAAAATATGAACCCCGCGCCAAAAGAAGTAAAATTTGTTATTGATAAGCTAAAAAAAGCTGGTTTTGAGGCCTATATTGTTGGAGGCTGTGTTCGGGATTTACTTTTGGGAATTACGCCTGAAGATTGGGATGTGGCCACTAATGCTAAACCCGGAGAAATTGGCAAGATTTTTTTGAGGAGTTTTAGTGATAACAAATTTGGTACCGTTACTGTTTTAACAGGTAGTAAAAACCAAAAATTAAAAGAAATTGAGATTACTCCCTATAGAATTGATGAGAAATATACAGATAAAAGACATCCTGATAAAATTCGCTGGGCTAAGACCATAAAAGAGGATTTAGCGAGAAGAGATTTTACTATTAATGCCATGGCCCTAAGTCTGTCGGTATCTGATACCGACAGACTTAGTGATCCTTTTGGAGGCCAAAAAGACCTTAAAAATAAAACCATTAGGGCAGTTGGTGATCCCGAAGAAAGATTTTCCGAGGATGCTCTGAGGATGATGCGAGCGGTAAGGTTTTCGGTAACCCTGGCTGAAGGGTGGAAGATTGAACCAAAAACCGCCCAGGCTATTAAAAAAAATGCCCCCTGGCTTCAGGCAATTTCTAGAGAGAGAATTAGAGATGAATTTTTAAAAATTATTATGAATGAAAAAGCAGCTGATGGTTTAGAGCTTTTGAGAAAACTTTCCCTTCTAAAATATATTATTCCTGAATTAGAAGAGGGCTATAAAGTAATCCAAAATAAGCATCATATTTATGATTGCTATGAGCATAGCCTTTTGTCTTTAAAATATGCAGCTAAACGGGATTTTAACAAATATGTCAGATTGGCCAGTTTATTCCATGATATTGCCAAACCCCGGGCCAAAAGAGGTAAGGGACTAAATGCCACTTTTTATGGCCATGAAATTTTAGGGGCAAAAATGACTTTGCAGATATTAAATCGCTTAAAATTTCCCAAAAAAGATATTGAAAAAATTGCCAAACTTGTCAGATATCATCTTTTCTATTATCATCCAGCAGAAGTTGGGGAGAGTTCGGTTAGAAGATTGGTTCGTCAGGTTGGACCAGAGAATATGGAAGAATTATTGCAAGTGAGGATGGCTGATCGGATTGGTTCTGGTTGTCCAAAAGCCGAACCCTATAAATTAAGACACTTAAGATACGTTATTGAGAAAGTTTCCCAGGATCCAATTTCAGTAAAGATGCTGAAAGTAAATGGGGAGGATGTAATGAAGATTTTAAATATTCCCGGTGGCCCTAAAATAGGATTGGTTTTAGATATTTTGCTGGGTTATGTACTAGCTGACCCCAAAAAAAATAAAAAAGATTTTTTAGAAAAGGAAATTAAGAAGTTAGCTAAATTGTCAGATGAGAAATTAAAAGAGAAAGCTCAAAAATCAAGAGAAGGAAGAGAAAAATTAGAGATGAAAAAAGATGAGATGACAAAGCAAAAGTATTGGGTAATATAAAAAATCAAAAAGCAAATATTTGCGGGCTGTAGTGTAATGGTAGCACGAGTTCTTCGGGAGAATTTAGTTCCGGTTCAAATCCGGACAGCCCGACCGGGCCTGTAGTTCAGTGGAAGAACGCCGCGTTCGCATCGCGGAAACGGCAGTTCAAATCTGCCCAGGTCCACCATGAATCCAAAACAATTAGGAGTATTAGGAGAGAAAATTGCTTCAGATTATCTTGAGAAAAAGGGCTATAAAATTTTAGATAATAATTATTCCAGAAAATGGATTCAGGGACCTCAAAAGGGAGAGATTGATATAATAGCCCAAAAAGATGATAATATTCATTTTATCGAGGTGAAAACCCTGGCTAAAAGTGACAGAGGACGGGCCTCTGTAATTTCACCCGAAGAAAAGGTTAATTTTCAGAAGCAGAAACAATTAATAAAAATAGCCCAAGATTGGCTTTCAGAAAAGAAAATTCCTCTGGAATCTAAGTGGCAAATTGATGTAGTGGCAATTAAAATTGATTTAGGCTTAAAGAAAGCTAAAATCCGTCATATTCAAAATGTGATCGGGGCTTGACCCCCACACCTATGCATAAGTGTGGGGGTTGACAATAATATCTCTTTTTCCTAAACTAAAAAAAGTGTTGATAAATTTGGAATTTCTGTCCGTTGGAAACGGACATTATTTTTATGAATATGAATATGAATTCTAAACCATCTCAAAATAAAGACATAGATCTCAAAGGTTTTACTTTGGCAATTTCCCAGATTGCTGAGGAAAAAGGAATCTCTAAAGAAAAAGTCATCGAAACTATTGAGCAGGCTTATGCCGCTGCCTATAAAAAAGATTATGGAAAGAGAGGCCAGATCATTCGGGCTAAGATTTCCCCGGAATCAGGCGAAGTTAAATTTTGGCAAGTAAAATTAGTGGTAGATGATTCAATGATTCTTTCTGAGGAGGAGTTGGACGCCACCCACCAACCACCAAAACTTAGAAAAAAAAAGAATGAGAAAGAACCATCGGCTAAAGAAAAGCTCCGTTTTAATCCAGAAAAACATATTATGCTAAAAGAGGCGAAGGAAATAAAGCCAAAGATTAAACTAGGGAAAGAATTAGAGATGGTTTTAAAGATTCATAAAGATTATGGTCGGATTGCTGCCCAGACAGCAAAACAGGTGATTTTACAAAAAATTAGGGAGGCGGAAAGGGAGGCAATTTTTGGAGAATATAAGTCAAAGGAAGGAGAAATAATCTCTGGAATTGTTCAGAGAATCGAGGGAAGGAACATCTTTTTAGACATTGGCAAAACTTTGGGAGTATTGCCAAGAGAAGAACAGGTTCCTGGAGAATTTTATCGGCCTGGCCAAAGGCTTAAAGTCTATATTCTAAAAGTTGAAGAAAGCCCGAGAGGGCCGGTGGTACTTTTATCAAGGGTCTATCCTAAACTAATTTCTAAGCTTTTTGAATTGGAAGTTCCGGAAATTTCAACCGGGCAAGTTTTAATCAAGTCGATTGCCAGGGAGGCTGGGTCTCGGTCAAAAATTGCGGTTTTTTCTGAAACTGAAGGAATCGATCCAATAGGGTCAGCGGTTGGGCAAAAAGGGACCAGAGTTGGAGCGGTAATTTCAGAACTTGGTGGAGAAAAAATAGATATTATTGAATATTCTGAAGAACCAGAAAAATTCATTGCCAACTCCCTCTCTCCGGCCAAGGTTTTGGAAGTTAAAATTGAGCCTAAAAATAAAGCGGTAGCTATTGTCCCTGAAGAGCAATTATCTTTAGCCATTGGTAGAGATGGCCAAAATGTTAGATTGGCTGCCAAACTAACTGGCTGGAAGATTGATGTCAGAAGTCCGGAAGGCGAGAAAGAAGAAGGCGAGAAAGAAAAGAAAGAGTCAAAGGTTAAAGAAAAAAAAGAAACCAAGAAGAAAAAACCAGCTAAAAAATAACCAATTGAACCTGTCGGTATTTGATACCGACAGGACTATACCTTTATTATGTTGTATCTTCCCATCATTGTCTCTCTTTTTACTATAGTTTTTGTCCTCTTTTTGATTCGGAAAATAAATCAGGCCTCTTCTGGTTCTGAGAAAATGGTCAAAATTTCTCAGGCCATTAAGCAAGGAGCGGGAGCTTTTTTAAAAAGGGAATTTAAGATAATGGCTCTGGTTTTTGCCTTGATTGCTCTCTTACTCGGTTTAATGACAAGGAGTTTTTCAGCAGCTTTTGTTTTCTTGATTGGAGGGGGAGTATCAAGTTTAGCCGGTTTTATCGGAATGATGATTTCCACCCGGGCAAATTCCCGGGTAGCTAATGCCGCCAGAACGAATTTCCCAAAAAGTTTTCAGATTGCTTTTTCTGGAGGAAAGGTTATGGGTTTTTTGGTAGTTGGTCTGGGCTTATTGGGAATATCAGTAATTTGGCTTTTGTTTAAAGATACTCATCTTTTACTTCGTTATGCTTTCGGTGCTTCTCTGGTTGCCTTTTTTATGAGAGTGGGAGGGGGGATTTTTACTAAATCAGCTGATGTGGGAGCAGATTTAGTAGGAAAAATTGAGAAGGGAATTCCCGAAGATGACCCCAGAAACCCGGCAGTAATTGCTGACAATGTCGGAGACAACGTGGGAGATATTGCCGGAATGGGTTCTGACCTTTTTGAGTCCTATGTTTCCGCCATTATTGCGGCAATAGTTATTGGAGTGGTGGCATTTGGAGAAAAAGGTCTTTTTTTACCTTTAATTTTAGCATCAGCTGGAATTTTGAGTTCGATTATTGGTAGCTTTTTTGTAAAAATTTCCAAAGACCTTCAGAAAAAACCATTTCCAGAACAAACTGAGCAAATCCGAAAAGCGATGGAAAGAGGGGTGATTGTGGCTAACGTTTTAATGGCTGTGGTTGCTTACTTCATAATTTCAAATTTCTTTGAGGAGATTGGACTATTCTGGGCGCTTTTGGCCGGTCTGGGAAATGGTTTTTTGATTGGCAAGAGCACAGAATATTATACTTCAGCGGAAAAGAAACCAGTGAAAGACATTGCCAAGGCTTCTCAAATTGGCGCTCCGACGGTAATTATTGAAGGAATGGCAGTAGGAATGAAAAGCGTTGCCTTGCCAGTGCTGGGAGTAGCCATTGCCACTATAATTGCTTATCATTTTGCCGGTCTGTATGGAATTGCCATTGCTTCGGTAGGAATTTTGGCAGTTTTGGGAATAAACTTATCTACAGATTGCTACGGTCCCATTGTTGATAACGCCGCCGGGATTTCAGAGATGGCCGGCTTGGAAGAAGAAGTTCGCCAGAGAGCTGAAGCTTTGGATGCAGTAGGAAACACTACTGCCGCTACCGGAAAAGGGTTTGCCATAGGGTCAGCGGCCTTGGTGGCTTTGGCCTGGCTAAGCACCTATTTTGAAACAGCTAATCTTCAAATAATTAGTCTTTTAGATTCTAAAGTAATTGCCGGTCTTTTTATCGGAGCTGGGCTTTGTTTTTTATTTTGTTCCTTAACTCTAAAGGCAGTAAGCCGGGGGGCTCAGGCAGTAGTGAAAGAAGTAAGAAGGCAATTTAGAGAAATTCCCGGAATAATGGAAGAAAGAGTTGAGCCAGATTATGGCAGGTGCGTGGATTTAATCACCAAAAAGTCCTTAAAAGAAATGATTTTACCCGGGATTTTGGTTATTTTGACTCCGATTTTAGTAGGGGTTATTTTAGGAGCCGAAGCCTTAGGGGGAGTTTTAGCTGGCAGTCTAATTACTGGATTTTTATTGGCTTTGCTAATGGCTAATGCCGGAGGAGCCTGGGATAACGCTAAAAAATTCATTGAGGCTGGTAATTTGGGCGGCAAAGGTTCGGAAGCCCACAAAGCTGCAGTAGTTGGCGATACAGTGGGGGATCCTTGGAAAGATACTGCGGGGCCGGCTTTAAATATTCTAATAAAATTAGTTGGTATAATCTCTTTAATTTTTCTTCCTTTCTTCTTGTAAATGGAAACTTCAATTAAAAAACTGCCAAAGTCTCAAATTGAAATTTTAGTCAGGATTCCGGTTGAAGAATTTAATAATTTTGTTGAAAAGGCAACTTTGGATTTAGGTAAAGAGCTTGAAATTAAAGGGTTTCGCAAAGGTATGGCGCCAAAGGAAATAGTTGAAAAGGAAATTGGCCCGGGAAGAGTTTTGGAAACGGCTGCTAATCAAGCAATAAAAGAAAATTACTTCAAGGCAATTTCGGAAAATAAAATTGAAGCTATCTCTAAACCTGAAATTGAAGTTTTAAAACTGGTTCCTGGAAATCCCTTTGAATTTAAGGTCAAAATTTCGGTTTTGCCCGAAGTCAAATTGCCAGATTACAAACAGATTGCTTCTCAAGTTAAAAAAAGGGAAGTTGTAGTTGCTAAAGAAGAAATTGAAAGATTAAGAGCAGAAAAAGAGAGGATTGAAAAAGAAAGAATCCGCCAAGAAATCTTAGATAAAATAGCTGAAAATTCTCAGATTGAGATTCCCGAAGTTTTAGTAGAATCAGAAAAAAAGCGAATGCTTGAGAGTTTAAAACAGCAAGTTCCCCAAATGCTTCAGATTAAATTCGAGGATTACTTATCTAAAATAAATAAGACCGGAAAAGAATTATTGGACTCTTTTTTGCCGGAAGCTCAAAGAAAAATCAAAAACTCTCTGGTCTTGAAAGAAATTGAAAGGAGAGAAAATATTGAGGTTTCAGAAAAAGAAATAAAAGAAGAGATAGATAAAATTTCAAAAATTTATCCTCATCTTGACCAGAACCAATTAAAAGATTATAGTGAAAGTGTCATCAGAAATAATAAAACTTTTCAATTTTTAGAAAGTCTTGTTAAATAAATTTATGGTTTTAATCCCAACCGTCATCGAAAAATCTCAACACGGAGAGAGAGCCTATGATATTTACTCCCGACTTTTAAAAGAAAGAATTATTTTTTTGGCCGGTCCCATCACTGATGTTGTGGCTAATTCGGCTATTGCCCAAATGCTTTTTTTAGCCAGTCAAAATCCTAACAAAGATATCCAGCTTTATATTAATACTCCGGGAGGATCGGTTACTGCAGGTTTAGCAATCTACGATACTATGCAATACGTTAAATGCCCTATTTCTACTGTTTGCTTTGGATTAGCAGGTTCAATGGGGGCGACTTTACTGGCTGCCGGAGAGAAGGGAAAGCGTTTTGCCCTGCCCAATGCTGAGGTTTTACTTCATCAGGTGGCTGGCGGAGTTACCGGCGCGGCGGTGGAGATTGAAATTACGGCAAAACAAATTATTAAAATAAAAGAAAAGTTAAATAAAATCTTAGCCAAACATACCGGTCAACCCTTAGAAAGGATTGAAAAAGACACTGACCGAGATTTTTATTTGTCAGCCGAGGAAGCTAAGGAGTATGGAATTATTGATGAAGTAATAAAGACTAAAGAATAATAGAGTAAATACTTTATACAACTTAACTATTAGAAAGCCGAGTGGTATCCAGTAGTTTCTGAAAAACCGCTCGGCTTTTTCTTTTGAAGCTCCACTCTTTTAAGGCTTCCGCTTGACAAATTCTCTAAAAGAGTGTAATATCTTATTAGAATGTTTAAAAGTTAATATAGAAAGAAAAGAAGAATCATAATGAGAAGAAAAATATTAATTAAGAAAGATAGAGGTGAAAGGAATGGATGATTTACATAGGAAGTCTTTTTTGTCACGTTTAGGAATTTTCGGTGGTTTAGCCTGGTTAGTAGCTGGTTTTATGATATTAATCTGTCCTCCAGGACTAATTCGGTATTTAGGGTTTAATTTGCTTATTATTGGTCTTGCTTTGCTTATTATCAGTGTTTGTTATTTTGTTAACATCGCTGATGATCAGACTTTAAGACTCGTAAGGAAATTAAATAAGAAAGGATAACGTAGGACTATGCCGCTGATGGCTAAAAGAATAAAAATCCCTGAATCTTATCTAAGATTCAGGGATTTTTCTCTGATTTTTCTCTGATTTTTCTCTAACTTATTTATTCAAGTTTATTCAAATATCCGAGTCATTGAGCTACTTCTCTCTACTCTTTGTTCGAGCCGAACGAGCCCTAATAAGAGGGGAGACAGATTAGATCAAAGCACTTGACAAATTCTCTAAAAGAGTGTAGAATTCAGTTAGTGAAATATTTAAAATTTTATATGGAAAGAAAAGAGGGATGATAATAATGGAAAGAAAAATATTAATTACAGGAATTGTTGGAATTATTGTTCTTTTAATAGTATTGGTGCCAATAGGTATCGGTCATGATTCCGGATTTAAATGGTTGTTTAATCGAACTGAGGCCGAAACTCCTGCTAAAAATCCTGAAGAACTAGAAATGGAAAAAACACTAGAAACGGAAAAGCTGCAAAAAGTAAGTTCTCTAATAGATTCAGAAGAATTTTTGGGCGGCTTCAGTATTGCTGGTATAGTGGAAGAAACCTTTGAAAACGTTCTTGTCATCCGATTTAATGAAAAAATGGTAGCAGTTCCGATTAGCGAAAATGTAGAAGTCACTTTAGGGGAAAAGGAAATTGCCTTTGAGGAAATAAAAAAAGGAGATAAGGTATTTGTTTTGCTAAACCAGATGCAAGTAATTCTGTCGGGATGCCCCGTAGAAGGAGTTTATGTTAATGTATCGGCACCAGAAGATTTGTCACTATCAGTAGAATGAATAATTCAAAAAAGAGGTAATACAGAAGTGTTACCTCTTTTTACAAAAATTTTTAAAAAGATTATTTAATTAAATACCGTTTAAAAATGCAATAAAATATAGTTCTTTAGTTACCCGAGCCGCAGCGAAGGACGGAGAAGAACGAATGTTCTTTGAGTTATCCACAAGCCTTTTATTTTTTAATTGTGATATAATGATATTGACATATATAATGATATTGACATATAGTATAGTTTGTAATTATGATATAATAATTATGGTATAATTGTATAATAAATAAAGTAAGATTTCCAAAGGTCGAAAACCCAAAATAATAATTAAAGATTAAAAAAATTATGAATAAAAAAATCGCTATTGTCATTGCTATTATCATCGCTGTTTTCTTAATAGGGATAAGTTATTATATTGGCTTGAATGCGGGAAGCCAAGGAATAACTCCAGGAACGAAGAAAGGAACAGTAGCAGAAAAAATAGATTCTTTGTTGGCATCAGAAGCGATTCGGTGGAATCTTTCTGTTAGCGGTGTAGTGAAAGAAATATCTGGTCGTAATTTAACTGTTGCAGGATTTACGGAAGAGGGACAGGAAACAGCTTCTTTAGTAGTTCCGATTGCCGAAGACGCAAAAATTATTTCTGATTATATCTTGCCAGCCGGAGCTGCCAAAGAGGAAATAACGGGCACAATTAGTACTGCCGGGGGAAAAGAATACAACCTGGGCCAAAAAGAAATAAGTTTTGAAGAGATTAAAGCAGATGATAATGTTTATATTTCTTTGAATTTAGAAGCAGATTATGCTATAGAGGGAGCCGATGTTCGGGTATCGCCAGTGGATTTGATACCGGCAGAGTAAAATAATTGCCTGTGAAAATTTATTAGAAAAGTCGATGAGCTTTGCTCATCTCCACGCTTTACTAACGTTCGCGTAATAGATGAATAAGAAAATAATTCTTATTTCTATAGTTTTTGCTTTTTTGATAGCTCTTATACCCTTAAGGGCTGATTGGTCTTTTGACAAATCCTTAAGGGATGGCCTGGTTAACATTAAGCTTTCTTCGGTTACTTATCGTCTCAATTACTGTAGCGCATATTATTATTATAGCTATGACTGTCCTTGTTCTGGTAACTATCGTCAAAGGAAATATTGTAGCTCTTCTGGCTGGTGTGGTTCTTGTCAAAAATATTACAATTGCGGCTCAAGAACATCCACCACTACTTATTACTGCTCCGGAAACTATGTCAAGAAAAAGGTAGTCTATTCCGGGGGCTGCTCAGGAAGTTCTTGCCAGGGCACTAGTACCTATTATTATACTGTAACAAACTGCGGCTCAAGGACATCCACCACTACTTATTACTGCTCCGGAAACTATGTCAAGAAAAAGGTAGTCTATTCCGGGGGCTGCTCAGGAAGTTCTTGCCAGGGCACTAGTACCTATTATTATACTGTAACAAACTGCGGCTCAAGGACATCCACCACTACTTATTACTGTTCCGGAGACACACTCAAGAAAAAGGTAGTCTATTCCGGAGGTTGCTCAGGAAGTTCTTGCCAGGGCACTAGTACCTATTATTATACTGTAACAAACTGCGGCTCAAGAACCTGTACCTCTCGCACTTATTATTGTAGTGGAGACAACCTCTGGTATAAATATAGTTGCTCCGGAGGCTGTTCAGGAACTTCTTGCCAGCCGACTATTAACTACAGTTATTTATCAAAAAACTGCGGCTCAAGGACATCCACCACTACTTATTACTGTTCCGGAGACACACTC
>CAZKCU010000001.1:0-150666 GCA_964551595.1 uncultured Candidatus Saccharibacteria bacterium | reverse complement strand
GCTCAGGAACTTCTTGCCGGAGTGATAGTACCTATTATTATACTGTAAAAGACTGTGGCTCAAGGACCTGTACCTCTGCCACTTATTATTGTAGAGGAGACCACCGTTGGAAGACATATACCTGCTCTGGAGGTTGCTCAGACGATGCTTGCCGGGCGAGTACTACCTATGATGTTTGGGTAGAAAATTGCGGCTCAGATGAGGAATGCGGAGCTTGGATGAATAGTTATTGTAAAGACGGTGATGTTTGGCATAAGAGACCTTGTTTTGGGGGAACATGTTCGGGAGGTCAATGCTATGAAGATGCTTATTTTAAGGAAGAAAAAGTTGAAGATTGTGGTGATTTAGGCTGTTCAGAAGGGGCATGCATGCCAGCGGAGGGGTGGTGTTGGGATGATTCAGATTGTGAAGACTGCTCTTATTGTTCCAGACTCGCTGGATTCCATTGTCGCCCAGCATTAGGGAGTAGCGATAATATTTGTGGACATAATCTTACTTCATATGGTACGTATTGTTTTGAGCAAGAAGGAGATTATAGTATATGTGTTAGTAGCAGTCGGCTCTGTAAGGGATGGGTTAACTGTGCTCATAGTCTGTGTTACGCTCATGAGAGTTATGAGTCCTGTGGCACGACTGGCTGGACAAAGGAAGAAGATTTGGGATTTTCCCCCTACCGTTGTTCAGGTAATTGGCTCCAAAGACACTGGACAGAGAGATGGTGTGACAACTTTTTGTGGGTGGGATGTCGGTATGATTTCATGTGGAAAAATTGGCAATACTGTGGCCCAAGAACTTACACCGATAGTTATTACTGCTCCGGGAATAAGGTTTATAAGAAGGTAGTCTATTCCGGAGGTTGCTCAGGAAGTTATTGCAGGGACGATAGTATTTATACCTATTATCAAGAAGATTGCGGGACGAGTGGTTACGAATACCGTTATTTAGGCGGTTGGCAGCAAAGGAGATGGTGTAGTAGAGGTTGCTCGGGTGGCTCTTGTTATGAGAACTGCGGCACTTGGTCAAATTATCGACAAGATTGTGGACACACTTGCTTGAGCCACGGCACAGCTTCTGTTGCCTGGCCTGATTGTTCCTGTCAAAATGTTAGTCCTAAGCCCGGCTATGAGAGAATTGGAACCTGGAATAGTTATGATTGTCCAAACTGTACTGGCTATAAAAGAACTGGTTGTTCTTGCACAAGCTGGGTTAACCGTTCCTGCGGCGGAGGCAGTTGTTCTGCTACCCAAAGACAGCAAACTCGTACCTGTACTCCTTCAGGCTGTAGTTCTGAATCTCGATGCGAGGCTGACCCCGCCTGTGGTTGTTCTTGCACAAGCTGGGTTAACCGTTCCTGCGGCGGAGGCAGTTGTTCTGCTACCCAAAGACAGCAAACTCGTACCTGTACTCCTTCAGGCTGTAGTTCTGAATCTCGATGCGAGGCTGACCCCGCCTGTGTCTCCTCTCCTATTCTTAATTTAACTGCTAATCCTTCTTCAATTATCCAGGGTCAATTCTCAACTCTTCAATGGTCTTCTGTTAATACAACAAGTTGTAGCTGGACAGCCGGCTTATCAGGCTCAGCGCCAACTTCTGGCAGTAAAGCGGTTAGCCCTATTACTACCACTGCTTACTCAATGAGTTGCACCGGGCCTAGCGGCACTATTTCCCGTTCAACAACAGTAACTGTTACAGTACCTGTTATCAATCAGCCTCCCTCAGCTACTAACCTTAAGGTAGTCCAACCAGATTATTGTCTTTCCGGGCCAGCTAGCATTTTCTCCTGGACCTTTACTGACCCTGACCCTGGAGACACTCAATCTGCCTACCGAGTTCAGGTAGATAACAATAGTAATTTCTCTTCACCAGAAGATGATTCTGGAAAAGTAACATCTAACTCTAATTCCTATGCCACCATCTTGGGTAAATTGGAATATAACAATACATATTATTGGAGATTAAAGGTCTGGGATTCAAAGGATGCTGATTCTAACTGGATTTCAGGTCCCAGCTTTACCATCCCAACACATGCCTATCCAGAAATTGACTTTAGCTGGTCTCCATTTAAACCAAGCGTTAATGAAGATGTTTTATTTGTTGACGAATCAATTGTCTATGGAGGAACTACCAAGAAAAGCTGGTCCTGGACATTCCAGGATGGCAGCCCGGACAGTTCTAATGAGCAAAATCCAACAGCCGAATTCTCTTCCACCGGCGAAAAAGACATTACTCTCAGAGTTACTGATTCTGATGGTTTCTCCTGTTCTCGCACTAAAACTTTAAACAGTCAGCTTCCTCTTCCCATATGGAAAGAGATTGCGCCATTTTAAAATAGCGAATACTCTAAACCCTAAACCCTAGTGGCTAAACCCTAGGGTTTTTGACTTTTGGAGTGGTTTTTGCTAAGCTGAATTTAGAAAAATTAACTTTGGGCTTTTGATATCTTTAGCATTGAATTCTTAATTAAAATGTTAAATATTCAAATTCCATTTTCAAAATATGAATCAATTTATTCCACTTTTAGTGGGCATAGTTTCTGTGGTAATAGGAGTTGTTTTGGGTTACTATGCTCGTCAGTCAATTGCCAGAAGAGATTACGACACCTTAGAAGCAAAAATTCAAAAAAGAATTTCTCAGGCAAAAAATGAGACTGGAACTCTTTTGGCCCAGGCTAAGGGAAAGGCCTCCCAGATTTTAGAGAAAGCTAAAAAAGAAGCAGATGCAAGGCGAAATGAACTTTTTAAAACAGAAAGACTTTTACTAAGGAGAGAAAATATTTTAGATGAGAAACTTTCAAATTATGAGAAAAAGGAAGCTGAATTTCGCCAAAAGGTAGAAAAACTCAGAGGAATAAAACAAACTTTAGAAAGTCTAAAAGAGAAAGCTGATGAAAATTTAGAAAAGATTTCTGGATTTTCCAAGAAAGAGGCGCGAGAAGAGTTATTTGAGAATCTGGAAAAAGAATCCCAGAAAGAAATTTTTGAAAGGATAAAAAAATTAGAAGCAGAAGGACAGGAGCGATTTGAAAAAAAAGCCAAAGAATTGTTAGCTTTATCTATTCAGAAATGCGCCATTTCCCAGGCTCAGGAAATTACTACCACAACTTTAGCTTTACCTTCAGAAGAAATTAAGGGAAGAATTATTGGTAAAGAAGGAAGAAACATTAGAGCTTTTGAAAAATTAACCGGTGTGGAAGTAATAGTTGATGAAACTCCGGAAGCAGTGGTTATTTCGGGCTTTGACCCGATTAGAAGGCAGATTGCTAAAGTAGCCCTGGAAAAGCTAATTAGAGATGGCAGGATTCAGCCAGCCAGGATTGAAGAGACGGTCTCGCGGGCAGAATCGGAAATATCCTCTCAAATAAAAGAAGCCGGAGAAAAAGCTCTTTATGACGCAGGGTTTGTTGGCCTTGACCCAAAGATTATTCAATTGTTAGGGAGATTACGTTTCCGAACCAGCTACGGCCAGAATGTTTTACTTCATTCTATTGAAGTTTCCCTTCTAGCTTCGGCTCTGGCTGCTGAAATTGGGGGAAAAATTCAGGTTTGTAAAAAAGCAGGGTTACTCCATGACATTGGCAAGGCCGTTGACCATCAGGTTGAAGGCTCCCATACTGATATTGGCATTAAAATTTTAGAAAAATTTGGAGTAGAGAAAGAAGTAATTTCAGCTATGAAATCTCATCACGAAGAATATCCCTATGAAAGTTTAGAGGCAATAATTGTTCAGGTTGCTGATCAGGTTTCTGGGGCCAGACCAGGAGCAAGAAAAGATACCTTAGAGAGTTATCTTAAAAGATTGGGTGAATTAGAGCAGATTGCCAATTCTTTTGTCGGGGTAGAAAAAAGTTATGCTATTCAGGCCGGCAGAGAGATTAGAGTTTTCGTAAAACCAGAAAAGATAGATGACTTCCAGGCAAAAAAAATAGCTAAAGATATCGCCAAAAGAATTCAAGAAGAACTAAGATATCCCGGAGAAATTAAAGTCAATGTTATTAGAGAAAGCAGAGTGATAGAATACGCAAAGTAATTGTTAAAGGTTTAAACAAAAGCCACGGATATTTCCGCGGCTTTTGAGTTGGAGCGGGTGAGCGGAGTCGAACCGCCGATCTCACTTTGGAAGAGTGAAGTTTTACCACTAAACTACACCCGCGTCGGGGTGCCGAGATTCGAACTCGGACTAAATCTTCCCAAAAGACTCGTGCTACCATTACACCACACCCCGCATTCTATAATTTAGCATATTTTCACTTGTTTTTCAAATATGCTACAATGGGATTAGTGAAATTCAAGAAAGTTTTAGCCCAATTAAATATTTTTGCTCAGTGTAAAAGATACGGCCTTTCTGTTTGGCAGTGTCCCCAATTTCTTTTTTTAATAATGGGAACAATTATTATTGGAACAGCCGTCATTGCCTATGCCATAGGTAACCGCTATATTGAAGACCCTGCCCTAATAGCTCTGATTGTACTTTTATTAACCGCGATTTTGTTTATTATTGCTTTTATTATAATTCAGGGCTTTGAGAGATTGGCTGAGGCGAATAGAATGAAATCAGAATTTATCAGTGTAGCTTCTCATCAATTAAGAAGTCCCCTCTCTAATTTAAAATGGGCGATTGAGCTTTTAATGTCGGGCAGAATTGGCAAGTTTGAAGAAAAACAAACGAAATATTTTAAGATTTTAAAAGAAAATAGTGGTCGGATGGAGGAGTTAATTTCAGATTTATTAACCGTCTCAAGAATTGAACAAAGAACTCTTCCATTAAAAAAGCAGGAGTTTTCTTTAGAGAATTTAATAAAAAATTTAATCTTAGAATTTAAACCTCTTATTCAATCCTCAAATATTGAAGTAAAATTCAAAAGTGAGGAGGATTTACCAGAGATTCTTGCCGATCCCTCTCAAATTAGATTAGTAATTGGAAATCTCTTAGACAATGCCATTCGTTATATTAAAGATAAAGGTGAAGTCAAAATAAAACTTGAGAAGAAAAAGAGGAATCTTTGTTTTGAAATTGCAGATAATGGCGTAGGTATTCCTAAGGAAGATAAAAAATATATTTTCCAAAAATTTTTCCGGGCAGATAATGTCTTGAAATATCAAACCCAGGGATCAGGGTTAGGTCTTTATATTGCCAAAGCCATTGTTGAAAAATCAGGGGGAAAAATTGGATTTTCAAGCCAAGAGGGAATTGGGTCGACCTTCTGGTTTACTTTACCAATCAAATAAAAAATATGAAAAAAATTTTATTTATTGAAGACGAATCTGCACTCCAAAAAACCTTTGGAGAAATTTTAAGCCAAGAGGGTTATGAGATGATTTCAGCCTTAGACGGAGAAACAGGGCTGAAAATGGCTAAGACTAAAAAACCCGACCTGATTTTATTAGATTTAATTTTGCCCAAAGTCCACGGTTTCGAGGTTTTAAAACAACTGAAAGAAGACCCTGAAACAAAAGAAATCCCGGTTATTATCTTGACCAATCTTGAAGCAATAGGAGATGTTGACAAAGCAATTGGGCTGGGAGCTACCACTTATTTAGTGAAAGCCCAATACACCTTGGAAGAAGTTTTAGAAAAAATTAAAAAAGCCCTAGTCAAATAGAAATCCAAAGGACAAAATCCAAATGGCAAACAAATCTCAAAATACAAAAACCAAAATATTTTGACATTTAGGTTTTGGATTTGATTTGGAATTTGAGCTTTGACATTTGATATTTTCAATCATGCGAGTTGAATCAGGACAACTAAAAGCTTTCCTCCTGGATGCTGGTTTAGTTACCAAAGACCAGTTTGAGAAAGCCCTAAAAAAAGCAGAAAAAACCCGCCAGAAAGTCGGAGATGTTTTAGTTTCAGATGGTTTAATTGCCCAAGAAGAGCTAATTAAACTCGAAGCCTATATTTTAGGGATTCCTTTTATAAACTTAGAAAAAGAAAAAATCTCGCCAGAAGTTCTAAAATTTATTCCCGAACCAATTGCCAGGAGTCATAATATTATCGCCTTTAGAAAAAAGGGAAATAATTTAGAAGTGGCTATGCTTGACCCGGAAGACTTAAGAACTATTGAATTTATTAAAAAGACAGCAAATTTAAAAATTCTGCCAAGGCTGACAACTCCCCAATCAATCAAAAACGTTTTAAATCAATACCAAAAAACCCTCGAGGCTGAATTCGGGGAAATTATCAAAAAGGAAGCTGGGATTATTAAACCGATAAAGGAAGAGGAAATATTTGAGGAAAAAGAAGAACTTTTGAAAGCAGCAGAAGAATTGCCAGTGATTAGGATTGTCGATACCTTAATGAAGCATGCAATTTTACAGCGAGCTTCTGATATCCATATAGAACCCTTGGAAAAAGAAGTTATAGTCCGCTATCGAATAGATGGTATTTTACATGATGCCATGACGCTTCCGAAACAAGTTAGATCAGGGATTGTAGCCAGAATAAAAGTTCTCTCCAATTTAAAGTTAGACGAGCATCGACTTCCCCAGGATGGCCGTTTTAAGATAGAAACCGAGGATTACAGATACTCGATTAGAGTCTCGGTTTTGCCGGTTTTTGACGGAGAAAAAATTGTTATGAGACTATTGCCTGAAACCGCCAAGGCTCTTACCTTAGAAGGATTAGGTTTAAGAGACGAATCCTTAGAAAGAGTTCAGGATAATTTAAGAAAACCGGTAGGGATGATTCTTATTACCGGACCAACCGGCTGCGGAAAAACCACCTCTTTGTATGCCATGATGGAAATTCTGAATGTTCCCGGAGTAAATATCTCAACTGTTGAAGACCCGATTGAATATCGAATGCCAAGGATTAACCAAACTCAGGTTAATGCAAAAATTGGTTTAACCTTTGCCTCAGGTCTCAGGTCTTTGGTTCGTCAGGACCCAGATGTTATTATGGTCGGAGAAATTAGAGATAACGAAACAGCTTCTTTAGCCATTAATGCCGCTTTAACTGGCCATTTAGTCTTATCTACTTTGCATACTACCGATGCTGCTGGAGCCATCCCCAGATTAATCGATATGAAGACCGAGCCATTTTTGCTTTCCTCAACCCTTGAAATTATTTTAGCCCAAAGACTGGTCAGAAAACTTTGTAAAGAAAAAACTAAGTACACTCTAAAAGAATCGGAACTAAAAAATTTGAAAAAATATTGTGATTTAGACCGGATTTTAAAAATTTTAAAAGAAGAAAAAATAGTAAAACCAAAAGCCAGCTTTAAGGACATCGAGTTTTATCGACCAAAACCAACTAAGGAATGTCTGGAGGGCTATAGTGGTCGGATTGGAATTTTTGAAGTTTTAGATGTTACTGAAACCATAAAAGAACTAATTGTTAAAGAAGCAACCTCTGATCAAATTCAGGCCCAGGCCCAAAAAGAAGGAATGAGAACAATGATTGAGGACGGATTTATCAAAGCAGCCCAGGGAATAACATCAATCGAAGAAGTGCTCCGAGTTATTATTGAATAATTATACTCGGCAACCAAGCCTCAAAGTACCGACCCTCAAAATCCCAGCGAGATTTTGGGGTCTAAGTTCTCGGTCTGTTGTCCCGACTTCGTCGGGAACCGTGCCAACAGACCTCCGAAATTTACTTTGAGGACTTGTTGCCTCGCTCCATTGCCTAAATATTTTTACACAGCCAAATCTCTAAAAGGAGAGCCAAAATCAGGAACTTTAGAAGCTAAAGATAAGTCAGAATTGGCTAGAACCCTTCGTCAAGAAGGCTATGTTTTAATTAAAGCTGGTTTAGAAGGGGAAGAGATTAAAAGAAAGAAATTCAAAATCTCTTTGCCATTCTTAGGAAGAATTTCATTAACTGAGAAAATGATGTTTACCAGAAATTTACAGGTGATGATTGCAGCTGGTATTTCTTTGCCCAGGGCTTTAAGAACTTTAGCCTTACAGACAAAAAGTAAAAAATTCAAGAAGGCTTTATTTAATATAGCTGAAGAGATAACCAAAGGAAAAAGTTTTTCTGACTCTTTGCAGAAACACCCCAATATTTTTCCTGAAGTTTTTACTAGTATGGTAAAAGTTGGAGAAGAGGCTGGAACTTTGGAAGAAGTTTTAAAAACTTTAACTCAGCAGATGGAAAGAGAATATGAATTAAAATCAAAAATAAAAGGGGCAATGATTTATCCAGCCGTCATCATTTGCGCGATGCTTGGCATTGGATTTTTGATGTTAGTTATGGTTGTCCCCAAATTAGCAGAAACTTTTAGAGAGTTGAACGTTGAACTTCCTCCTACTACTAAAGTGGTAATTTCCTTTGGCACTTTTTTAGCTGAAAAATGGTTTTTCGCTATTTTGATAGCCATTTTGCTTTTCTTTGTCTTTCGAATAATTTTAAAAACAAAAAGAGGAAAGAGAATGGTAGATTTTCTCTCTTTAAAAATTCCTATTATTTCCCCAATTATTAGAAAAACTAATTCTGCCTACACAGTCAGAACTTTAAGCTCTCTTTTTGCTTCTGGAGTTCCTATTGTCAGGAGCTTAGAAATTGTTTCAGCAGCCTTGGGGAATATTTATTTTCGAGAGGCAATGACAGAATCTGCTGAGAAAGTCAGAAAAGGGAGTAAGCTTTCAGAATCCCTGAGACCCTATCAAGATATTTACCCTTCGATAATTATTCAAATGATTGAAGTTGGGGAGGAGACCGGGGAGACTTCAGACATTTTAGGAAAACTGGCTGATTTTTTTGAAACTGAGGTAGGAAATGCTACTAAAAACTTATCAGCAGCGATAGAACCTATTTTGATGCTTATTATTGGAGCAGTGGTTGGCTTTTTTGCCATCTCAATGGTCCAGCCAATGTATTCAATGCTGGGGGCAATGTAAAACATCTAAACATATAAACCCACTGTTAAATGCTTAAATGTTAAAATGACCAAAAATAGCTTTACTCTAATCGATGTTCTGGTTGGAACTTTTTTGATTTTGATTGTTTTTCTGGGAATTTTCGGCGCTTATCAATTGGGATTAAAAGTAGTCGGCCAAAGCAAGGCTAAAATTATAGCCACTGCCCTGACCAATCAACAGATAGAGCAGGTTCGAAATTTGCCCTATCAATCAGTCGGAGTTATTGGCGGATATCCTGAGGGAATTTTGGCAGCCACTACCTCCACCACTTCTAATAACGTTGAATATACAATTGAAACTCGGGTAGATTTCGTCATAGATTCAGACGATGGCATAGCTGCTCCCGAAGATGATTGCCCTAATGATTATAAGAAAGTGGAGGTGAAGGTTTCTTGGTCGAGCCGTTTTAAAGGAGAGGTTGTTCTCACTACTGATATTGCTCCTAAGAATCTTGCGCAAGAATGTGCCGAAACTGGCGGAATACTTTCTGCTTCAGTTTTTGATGCCTATGGCGTAATGGTTAATTCTCCTTTAATTGAAGTGAAAGACCCAACAACAAACCAAACTTTAAAAACTGCCACCCCAATTGATGGAAAACATTACTTTTCTTTAGCCTCCGGTACTTATAAAGTAGTTGTTTCCAAAACAAATTACAGTTTAGGGCAAACCTATGACAGTGGAGAAAGTTATGATGGCAAAATCATTGCTACGCCAGAAAACCCTCATCCAATAGTTCTTGAAGGACAACTTACAGAAATTAGTTTTTCTATTGACAAGGTAAGTTCAATGATGGTTGAAGCTCGAGGCGCTAAAGGTGCTGGATATCCAGTTGTCCATAATGTAACCTTTACTTTAACCGGGGCAAAAAGGATTGGTTTAGATGTCAATGAAAATCCGATTTATAAATATTCTCAAAATCAGACCACTGATGGCCCCGGTAAAGTAGAGATTCCCAATTTAGAATGGGATTCTTATAGTTTTTCAGTGCTTATTCCTAGTTTGGATTTAGTTGGGGTTGAATCTCCTCCGGGAACTGAGACTATCCAGCCAGTGGGTCTGGCGCCCGATACCAGCCTGAATGTTCGATTAATCTTAAAAGCTGAAAACTCACTTTTAGTTATTGTTCAGGATATTGCTACTGGAGAACCTATTTTTTCAGCCAGTGTAAGGTTATATAATACTGATCTGGGTTATGATACTAATCAGTATACCGATGAAAAAGGCCAAACCTATTTTATTCCTTTGACAGCTGCTACTTATAATTTGGAAGTTCAGGCTCAGGGATATTCGTCTCTCTCGACTCAAGTCCCTGTTTCAGGCGAGACGACAAAGCTGGTGGAGTTAGAACAAGTCGAATAATTTTTATGAAATCATTTACCCTAATCGAAGCCTTGGTTACCATTTTTATTCTTACTTTAATTATGGGAGCAGTAACAGGTTTTGTTGTTATGGCTTACAGAACCCATGGTTTTACCTGGCAACAATCAATAGCTATTGATGAAGCCCGAAGAGGAATTGAGAAAATGGTCAAAGAAATTAGAGAAGCGAGGGCAGGAGATGACGGCTCCTATCCAATTAAGAAAGCCGATGATAAGGAATTTATATTTTATTCAGACGTTGATAAAGATGGTGCGGTGGAAAGAGTAAGATATTTTTTAGGGACTGTTAGTTCCGGAAATCAAACTCAAGAATGTGGTAGTTATACTCAAGGAGGAATCTGTAGTGTTACTTTTTCTAATTTTCTGAAGGGGACATTAAAATCAGCCCAGGTAAAAGTTTCAGTGGAGGGAGATTTTGGTGCCAGCAATGAGTATGCGGAAATTTTCACTGATGGGATAAAACTCGGCGATATTTGCAAAACAGGTTGCACAGATTGTGCAGGTTCCTGGCAGGGGACCACTATATATGATGTCACTTTGCAGGCAAGCGATAATTCAATTCAGTTTTTAGCCGATTCTTCTTCAAGGGTTGATCCTTCTTGTGATTGGGGAGAAATAAATCATTCAATGAAAGCCAATTTTGAATTCAGCTGGACAGAGGAAATTTCAGGTTTTGCTCATGAATTGAGAAAAGGAGTAACAAATCCCACCGCAGAGCCAATTAAATATCCCTTAGACCAAGAAGAAATTTCAATTATCAGCGCCTTCGTCAGAAATGTTCCGCCAATTTTTGAATATTATGACAGCCAGGGTAACAAAATCATTGATTATCCTGCCAGGCTGATTGATAGTAAATTAATGAAAGTTTATTTAGTAGTTAATGTCGATCCCAATCGTCCACCTCAAGATTTTGAGCTGAAATCTTCTGTTCAACTCCGTAACCTAAAAGTAGAGTAATTAATATAATGAAGACAAAAGGAATAATCACAGTTTATGTTTTAGTCTTTGGTGTAATATTTTTGATTTTGTTAGGAGGGCTTTTGGGATTTATTTTGTTGCAATTGAAACAATCTGCTCAAAGAGTGGGTTGGAACGAATCCTTGCATATTGCTGAAGCCGGAGTTAATTATTATCGGTGGTGTCTTAATAACGGAGTTGAACAAAATTGCCTGACTGAAAAAGATTATTTTGATCCAGCGGGAAATCCGATTGGAAAATTTTCTCTCCAGATTAGTTCAACAATTAGTTGTGGAGAGACTGTCCAGAGAGAAATTATTTCTACTGGCTGGACTAATAAATATCCTCAAGTGAAAAGAAAAGTCAGTGTTTTATATGCCAGAGAATCAGTGGCAAAATATTCCTATATTTTAAACGATAATGTCTGGATAGGGTCTGACCATGAAATAAGAGGTCCTTATCATTCAAATGGCGGTATTAGAATGGATGGAGAGAATCAATCTCTGGTAACTTCGGCTAAAGAGGATTGGATTTGTACTTCTTCTTTTGGCTGTAGCCCTTGTCCTACAGCTTCCGGCTGCTGGGTAGAAGGTTCAAATTGTGTTTGCCCGGGCGTCTTCACCACTACCCAAAACAGCAACCCAGATTTATTTAGCTTTCCTGTGTCTCCTTTTGACTTTACCGGAATTACTGTTGATTTGGCCCGAATGAAAAACTCTGCTCAATCTGGAGGAATTTATCTTCCGCCTTCTATTGATATCAATCCCCAGGCTAAGGGATATCATCTGAAATTTAAAAATAATGGTACTTTTGAAGCTTGGGTAATTACCGGGTTTTCTCCAACCTATGCTTACTCAATTGAAGAAGGTTGGCATTATGATTATTTTACAATCACTAATGAATATCTTTATACGAGCTATACTATTCCTTCAGCCTGTTCAGCTATTTTTATTGAAGATAATATCTGGCCAGAGGGAGAAGTGAAGGGAAAAGTTACGGTTGCGGCGGCAAATCTCATTAATCCAAATCTGGATACCGATGTTATACTACCTGGCAACATTGATTATTCAGTTAAAGATGGCTCAGATGGCTTAGTTTTAATCGGAGAGAGAAATGTTTTAATTGGTCCCCAGTCTCCCAACCAGATGGAATTGCGGGGAATTTTTGTAGCCCAAAAAGGCCGTTTTTCCAGAAATCACTATCCCGGGAACTTCAGGGAAAAATTAGAAATTTATGGCTCAATAATCAGCAATGGCCGGGTGGGAACTAAATGGATTTCGGGAAGCCAGGTAGTTTCTGGCTATTTAAAAAGAGAAAGTTATTTTGATTCGGATTTAGTTTACAGCTCCCCACCTTTCCTTCCTTATATTAGTCCGGAGTTTAAAATTGTGAGTTGGGAAGAAATAGAATAACTGCTATAGTTTAATTAGCAAATGGTTAATTTTTTAACTTTAAAACCGGAAAGTTTTGGGTTGGATATTTCTGATTTATCTCTGAAAATCATCAAACTCAAAAAGAAAAGAGACAATTTGAGTTTGGCTTCTTTTGGAGAGGCAAAGATTAAATCAGGAATAATCGAAGAGGGAGAAATTAAAGACGAAGAAGCTCTGGCAAAGATTATTGGAGAAGCAATTTTGAAAGTAAAAGGGGAAAGATTGAAAACAAAATATCTAGTTTGTTCTCTGCCTGAAAAAAAAGCCTTTTTACAGGTAATTCAAATGCCTCCAATGACAGGGGAAGAGTTAAAAAAAGCAGTCAGGTTTGAAGCAGAAAATTACATTCCTCTACCTATTAAAGAAACTTATTTAGATTTTCAAATAGTTCAGCCTCTCTACAATCATCTCGACCACCTCGATGTTTTAATTTCAGCTGTACCCCAAAAAACAATAGATCCTTACGTAGCTTTACTTAAAAAAGCTGGTTTTATCCCTAAAGTTTTAGAAATTGAATCTCAGGCAATTTCCCGGGCTTTGGTAAAAAATGGAGTAAGTCCTTTCCCCATTCTTTTAATTGATTTAGGAATTAGCAGAACCACTTTTATCATTTTTTCTGGCTACTCTTTAAGATTTACCTCATCCATTCCAGTTTCCTCTCAAAAATTTACTGAAGCCATTTCCAGAAGTTTAAAAGTTGATTTAGTCGAGGCAGAAAAACTGAAAATAAAGTATGGTATCAAAGCTGATAGAAAGAATATCGGAAAAGAAATTTCCGAGGCATTAATTCCCGTCCTGTTCAATTTAATAAAGCAAATTAGAGCCTACTTAAGATTTTATCAAACCCATGTCTCTCATGAACATTTACTTTCTGATGGAAAGCAAGTAGAAAAGATTTTCCTTTGTGGAGGAGGAGCTAACCTTAAAGGATTAGATAATCTTCTTTCTTCGGAATTAAAAATTCCCGTGGAGCTCGGCAATCCCTGGATAAATATTTTACCAGAACCTTTAAAAGAGGTACCAGAGCTGCCCTATGAGAAATCGCTAAGCTATACTACAGCCCTAGGGCTGGGTCTTAGAGGAATAAAACAAAAATGATAAACCTATTGCCGCCACAACAAAAACAAGAACTTTTAGAAGAAGAGAGAATTAAACTAATTTTAATTTTAGAAATTCTCTTGCTGGTTTTTCTTATCATTCTTTCTTTAATTTTATTTTCAATAAAGATTTATATTTCAGGACAGGTCGAATATCAAAAAATTCTTGTAAACTTGGGAGAAAAAGAGTTTTTGCAGAGTGAGGCCCTTAAAGAGAAACTCAATTCAATTAATCAAGACCTTTCTAAAATAGATTCTTTCTATCAAGGTCAGTTTAATTTAACTGAGTTTCTGGAACGAATTTCAAAGATTATTCCTGAAAGAATATATTTAAACTCTTTTTCTTATCAAAAGGATACTTCACAAATAACCCTTTCTGGTTTTTCTCCGACTGTGGAAGTTTTGGTTGATTTTAAAGAGAATCTTGAAAAACAAAAAGATTTTAAAGAAATTCGTTTCCCACCAGCTGTCTGGATTAAGTTAGTCGACATTGATTTTGACGTTACTTTTAACTATGAATCTAAATAAAAAAATAACTTTTGCCTCGGGAATCCCTGGAATAATAGGGTTAATTTTTATCTTTCTAATAATTTATCCCTTGTTTAACAATATTAAAAAAAATTCTGAGACCTTTATTTCTCAAAAAAGAGAATTAGCTTTGCTAGAGGTTGAAATCGAAAACCTGAAAAAATTTGAAAAGATTTACCAGACCCATTACCAAAATTTAGAAAAAATTGATAAATTATTTATCGAGCCAGAAATTCCTACCGATATTATTGAGCTTGTTGGTTTTCTGAGAAAAATTGCTAAGGATTCTCAGATTTCGATTGATATTTCCTCCTCGACTCCAAAAAAACAAATTGCCGCTGATCCTTGGCCTTCCATAACCTTTCAGGTGGCTTTAAAGGGGAGGCTCTCTAATTTTGAGAAATTTCTTGAAAAATTAGAAACCAGCCCTTATTTAATAGAAATTCTTAATTTGAATATTAGGAGATTAACTGAAAAAGAAGTAAAACCAGAAGAATTTGAAGAGTTCTCTCTGGCAGATAGCAGCATCTCTTTATTGATAAAAGTCTTTACCAAGTAATATGGTAATAAAATTTAAGCCTTCTGCCTTGCTTCGCAAGATGCAGCTCGCAGGTAAAATTAAAATCTTCTTTAAAAGGCTTCCAAGGATTTTAGGGGAGAATACTTTTTTGACTTTCCTATTTCTTTTGCTTGTATCCCTAATTTTGGGCGGTATTATTTTCTATAAATACAGTATTTTGGTAGAGAAAGCAGAACCCCAAATTATTAAAAAACCTCTTCAATTTGAAGAAAAAATCTACCAAAAAATATTAAATGAATGGGAGGTCAGACAGAGAAGATTTGAAGAAACTGAATTGAAAGAATACCCCGATCCTTTCCGAGGCACTATTTTAGAATAAAAAAGATTGACCAGAAGATATTTTTAAGTTATAATAACTATTTGCCCTCATAGTTCAACGGATAGAACACGAGTTTTCTAAACTTGGAATGGAGGTTCGATTCCTCCTGAGGGCACATGGTGGTCGTAGCTTAATGGCAAAGCTCCTGACTGTGGCTCAGGTGATGGGAGTTCGATTCTCCTCGACCACCAAGTTCGAATTAAAAACAGCTTTAAAGCTGTTTTTAATTCGTGTGGGCGCATTCGTAGTGCGCTTTTTAAATACTACTTTTTCTCTTCTAGTTTTGCTTTCAATATTATTTCTTTTTTCTCTCTTAAGATTTTAAAATCAATCTTCTCACCGATTTTGAATTTTTGCAAAACATTTGCTAAGGGATTTTTTTTAGTAATCTTTTCTCCTTCAATTTCTAAGATTATATCAAATTCTTTAATTCCCGCTTCTTCAGCTGTTGAGCCTTTAATCACCGCTGTCTCTCCCAACCTTTCCCTCATAACTAAAGCCCCATAATCAACAGGTAGTTTATTTTGTTCAGCTATTTCTTTGTTCAAAACAATATATCTTATTCCCAAAAATGGTCTTTTAATTTTTCCATATTTTTTAACTTCTTCCAGGTCTTTTTTGGCATAGTTAATCGGAATAGCAAAGCCAAGATTTTGGGCTCCCATAACCATAGCCGTATTAATTCCAATTACTTTCCCTTCCATATTAACCAAAGGTCCTCCTGAATTTCCAGGGTTAATAGCAGCATCAGTTTGAATTAAACCTTTTAGTCTAGTAGCTTCTTGGGAGAAACTACTATAGGCAGCAATAAATCGGGATAATCCCGAAACAATTCCGGCTGAAATTGTATCATGAAATTCTCCTAAAGGATTTCCAACAGCAATGACTTCTTCTCCAAGTTCAATTTTGTCTGAATCACCCAATTCTAAATGAGGGCAATTTTTTTCTTTGATTTTCAGAATAGCAATATCGTTAATTGGATCCCGGGAAGTAACTTTGGCCGGATATTTTTTGGTTGGTTCTAAAATAACAGTGTAATTGGCCTCAGGATCAGCTACAACATGTTGTGAGGTTAAAATATAACCATCGCTTGAGATAATAAAAGCAGAACCTCCTCCAATTTTTGTTTTTTCCTTCCTCCCTTTTTTTATTCTGGGAACAATAAAACTCTTTTCGCCAAAAGGAAAAAAATAAAGACCCTCTGCCTTTGGCAAATCTTTGGAAATAATAACGGTAATTACTGCTGGGCAAACCTTTTTTGCCACCTCAACAATTGGTGACTTTTCCATAAAATATAATGCAAATCTATGAATTTTATGCTAATCTACAAAAATGCGAACATTCACATACTTTATTTTATCACCAAACTCTATTGTCAACAAGCAGAAATCTTGTTATAGTTGAAATGTCAATTTGCCCCTGTAGCTCAATGGATTAGAGTATTCCCCCCCTAAGGGAAAGATATAGGTTCGACTCCTATCAGGGGCACGGGCCCGTGGTATAGAGGTAACACGCGACTATGGCATAGTTGAGTCCGGGGTTCAATTCCCCGCGGGTCCACCAGTTTGCCGCGGTAGCTCATGTAGTAGAGCGCAACTCTGAAAAAGTTGAGGTAGCCGGCGCACGTCCGGCCCGCGGCACATATGCGGGTGTCGTATAACGGTTATTATGTGATCTTGCCAAGATCAAGAAGAGGGTTCGATTCCCTTCACCCGCTCCATAGGTTAACCCTTGACAAGCTATTGTGGATAAGCTAATGTGATAAAATCCCCTTTTGGGGGTTTTAAGATGAGTACGAACTTAAATTATCAGGATATTTCCCCTGATGAGGGAAAGTCTCGTGTTTCCATCCCTCTATCGGGGCTTACTATTCTGATTATTATAATAATTGTTGGAATTTTAGTCGGGATTTTACCAATTTTTGAGCCCGCAACAAAAAATGCTGAGGCTAATTTAATTGAGGGCGAAGAAACACTCCAAGTCCTAGAGAAAGGGTTACCTCTTTTACAAAGAAATAGTCTTTTAGCAATTTCTAGTCCTTCTAATCCAGAATCTCAGTATACCCAGAAGATAATAGAAGTAGTTGTTACTGCCTATTCAAGCTCTCCCTGGGAGACCGATGATAGTCCTTATGTAACTGCTGCTGGCACCTGGGTCAGAGAGGGAATTGTAGCCAACAATAAGTATCCCTTTGGAACAGAAATTAGGATTCCAGAAATCTATGGTGAGAAAGTTTTTGTGGTTGAAGATAGAATGAGTTGGAAAAAAGGGGAATATCATATTGATATTTGGTTCCCGTCCTATTGGGAAGCCTTAAATTTTGGGACAAAAAAGACCTATATTGAAATTCTTGAAAGCTAGCTAACAGAGGCCCGGCCTCTGTTAATTAAAAAAAAGCCCCGCGAGAAATCTCGCGGGGCTTTTTTTGTGTGCCGCGGGTGGGACTCGAACCCACACGGGGATAAATCCCCAGTTGATTTTAAGTCAACTCTGTAAACCAATTCCAGCACCGCGGCAAAAATTTGAGGCCAGGGCGAGAATTGCACTCGCGTATACTTCTTTTGCAGAGAAGCGCCTTAGCTACTTGGCTACCTGGCCATCGTGTTATTTTAACAATTTCTCAACTTTTTTCAAGGATTCTTACTATTCTTTATTTTTTCTAAAATTTCTTCGATTCTTCCGGCTTCAGCTGTTTCTCTTTCTTCCGAGAATTTAATCCGTGGAACCGGCCTCATTTTTAATCTTCTATTAATTTTTTGCTGTAATTCATAAATTTTCTGATTTAAAGTCTTCAAGACCCTTTGAGCTTTCTCACTCGGCATCGCACTGATAAAAACCTTACTTTCTCTCAAATTAGGCGATGTATCAACCTTGGTGATGGTCACTAAGATATCTTTCGCAAAATCAACTTCTCGCAAAAGAATCTGGGAAAGCTCCTTTTTTATAAGTTGGTTAACGCGCTGAATGCGCTTAGACATACTGCGATTTAAAGTTCTCCTTTTTTTCTCTCTTCAGTATAAATCATCAAAGCATCACCCTCTTCAATTTTGACCTCTCCCTCATATAATACTCCGCATTCCTCTCCCTTTTTAGCTCTTTCTGAGTCTTTTTTGCCTCGCTGGAGATTAATAATTCTTCCCTGACCGACCTTTTCTTCTTCCCTAAAAATTTCAACCAATGCCCCTTTTTTAATTTCTCCCTCAATAACTTTTCCTCCTAAAATTTGGCGATTTTTCTCAGTTCTAAAAATTGCTGAAATCTTAACCTTCCCGAAATCAATTCTGACTACTTCTGGCTTAATAATTTTTTCCATTATTTTCCGAACTCCCTCAACTAATTCATAAATTACTTCAAATTCCATTATTTTAATTTTTTCTCTTTCAGCTAACAGCTGAGCAATTGGATTTGTTTTTACCCGAAAAGCTAAAACTTGAGCCTTAGACCCTTTAGCTAACTTAATATCAGATTCATTTATCTCGCCGACCTCAGATTTTAGAATTCTTAAGACAACTTTTTCTTGGGGAAGTTCCTTTAGAACCTCTTCAATAGCTTCAAGCGATCCCAAAACATCAGCTTTTAGAATTAGATTTAAAACTCTTTGAGAGGGCTCAACAGAAAATACTGCTGAAACTTTTTTCTCTGGTTTTTGGAGATGATTTTTAGCCAATTCAATATCAGAAAAAACTCTAAATTTCTCTCCAACCTTAGGAACGTTTTCAAAGCCAAAAACAACTACCGGCATTGAAGAAGAAGCTTCTTTTAAGGCAATCTCTTGAAAATTTTCTAAGTTTTTTACTTTTCCAAAACAAGAACCAGTTCCAATGATATCTCCCGGTTTTAATACTCCATTGTTTAAAAGTAAGGTAGCGGTTGGCCCTCTCTGGGAATCCAAATAGGCCTCAATTACTACCCCTTCAGCTGGCATTTTTATATCTCCTTTTAACTGCTCCATCTCAGCCACCAGCAATATTAATTCCAAAAGGTCTTCAATCCCTTGGCCGGTCTTTGCCGAAATCTCGGCAGAGGGAACTTTTCCCCCCATTGACTCAACCAGAATATTCTCCTGGGATAATTTTCTTTTAACTCTTTCTGGGTCAGCTGTAGGTTTATCAATTTTATTTATTGCCACAATTAAAGGCAGGCCTGATTTTTTTATATGCATGACGGCTTCTTTTGTCTGAGTTTTCACTCCTTCATCAGCCGCCACCACTAAAATGGCAATATCAGCAACTTTGGCTCCCCTGGAACGCATGGCTGAAAAGGCTTCATGACCGGGTGTATCAATAAAAGTAATTGATTTTCCCTGATGCTCTATTTGATAAGCACCGATGTGTTGAGTGATACCTCCTGATTCTTTTGCAGTAATCTTTAAATCCTTAATAGTTTCCAAAATCGAACTCTTGCCGTGGTCAATATGGCCTAAAACTACTACTATTGGTGGACGAATTATTAAATTTTCCTTTTTTTCTGCAATCATAATTAAAAAAGGGTGTTCTTTATCTATTAATTTTTGTCTTTGAAAGCTCATGTACTTTCGATAGCTTTTTCGATGGCTGATTTCTCTTCCTTAGATAAAGAATATTTTGAAAGGCCTGCTTTTACTGATTTTCCGTAAATTCTGTTCCCTTCCCGGGTATAAAGACTGGTAATTACTATTCCGTCATTATTTCCATCAAGCAAAGCAATAGAAAAACTTTGGTCACTCCCCACTTCTGAGAAAGGATTAAATCTTACTATGCCGACTTTCTGAATTGAAAACTTACTTTCTTCTTTTAGATTCTCTAATTCTTTTGAAAGTTTTTCAAAACTTTTCTCCAAATTCTTAAAATAAGCCAAAATCTCCCTAAAATTCTCCGGCTCCTTTTTTCTTTTTTTGAAAAATTTGAACATAATTTTCTTTTCTCATGTTTATATTCTTGTGTTTAATCATTTTGTTTCTTTGTTATTACCAGAACACCATGCATTTTCGACATTTTTTCTAGAAAGTCTGTCTCAATTAATCTTATTTTCTTTTTTGCTATTTTCAAAGACAAACCATAAAAAATTTCTGACACTTTTATAGAAAACTCTGGTGCTCTGGTTAAAAAGAAAATTACTATCTTATCAATAAATTGGCTCTTTGTCCTTAAGCCATGTTCGCTAATTGCAATAATTTTCAATTTAGCCCGAGACAACTTTTCTACTAGCTCTTTAGCTTCGTATCTTCTCATATGGCCACAAGTTTTATCATACTCATTATACAAGCTTTTCTGAAGGGGCACTGAAAAAATAAACTTCCCTTTGTTTTTCAAAATTCTTCCCACTTCATTTAAAGCTCGCTGGTCATCTTTGATATGTTCTAAAACATCAAAGCCGCAGACTAAATCAAAATACTGATCAGGAAAAGATGTGCCTTCTAGAGAAGATTTTATGGCATTTGCGCCTAATCCTTTTAAGCGATTTGTCGCCTCTCCGTTAATATCCAGAAAAACAGAAGCAAAAAATGGAAGCTTGGGCCGTGCCCCAGACCCGAATTCGAGCAACCTATCTTTTGGTTTAATAAATTTTCTCAAAATCTGCCATTCGGGATATTCTTTATAATCCCTGACCCTAACAGCTCGCCATAACTTGTCGTATAACAATTCATTGCTAAGTGTTTCCATATTTTTTAGCGGAGGAGGCAGGACTCGAACCTGCAAGGGATTTCTCCCACTGGTTTTCGGGACCAGCGCAATGACCAAAAATTCTGCCACTCCTCCATTTTTTAAAGCAGGGGCCCATTCCGAGCGAAGCGAGGAATAGGACTCCAACCCTCCCGCCACTCTCCTGAGAGGCACCTCGGATGTGGTGGGTAGGTTGCAGTCTTAAAATACCATTTTTTAATTTAAAAATCAATAAAAACCTCAAATTCGAGGTTTTTGGTGGGCACTACAGGATTTGAACCTGTGACCTTCGCGATGTAAGCGCGACGCGCTAAACCACTGCGCCAAGTGCCCATTTTAAAGCTCTCTTTTCATTGTGCGGACGGTGGGACTCGAACCCACATGGAGAAAATCTCCCAGGAGCCTCAGTCCTGCGCGTCTAGCCAATTGCGCCACGTCCGCATTTTATTGTACTTTCTTGGTTTCTTCAATTGGTTTTTCTTCCGGTTTTTCTTCCGCCACCACTCCAACGAGCTCCTTTCTCTTTAACTTTATCTTTCTTCCTTTAGCCCTTCTTAAATAATAAAGTTTTGCTCTTCTTACTTTTCCTCTTTTTATAATTTCTATCTTTTCTATAGTAGGGGAGTGGAGAGGGAATGTTTTTTCTACTCCAATTCCTGAAATTACTTTTCTTACAGTAATCGTAGCTCCAATTTCCTTACCATGTTTTTTAACAATCACCAGGCCCTCGAAGGTTTGTATTCTTTCTTTATATTCTTGCTTCATAGAGGGTTTACTTTTCTTTAAGGCTTCTTTGATTTTTTGATAAATCCTGACAGTGTCACCAGGACCTATGTCAGGGATTTCTTTTTTGAGAAATGGCTTTAAAAATGTTTCAATTTTTGTTGTCATAAATTTTTAATAACTTTTTTTAAATCTGCTGGTAGTTTTGATGTAAACTCCTGTGTGTGAACAGTGGGCTTTACTTTGCCACCGGTTAACTTTATTTTAAGATAGGTGGCATGTAAAAATTGTCTTTTTAGTTCTTCAGGGCAGGACTGGTTTTTAAACCCATATAGTTTATCACCGGCTATGGGGTGGCCCAAATAAGCAAAATGGGTTCTAATCTGATGCTTCCTGCCCGAAAGAGGCTTAACCTCAATCAAATCATAATCTTTAAATCTTTGCAGCACTTTATATTTGGTAACAGCAATTCTTTTTCCTTGGGAGCTTGGTTCGTGAGGCAAGTATACTTTTTGTTTTCTTTTGTCTCCTGGTGAGCGGCCAACAAGGGTTTCAATTTCACCTTCGTTATTTTTCAGATTGCCGATTACCAGGGCTAAATATTTCTTTTCTACTTTTCTGTTTTTAAATTGTTCCTGCAAAAAATCTAAGGCCCTATCGTTTTTTGCTACCAAAAGAATTCCCGAAGTGTCTTTATCTAATCTGTGAACCCTTTTTTTAAAGTCGTCAGAATTTACCCCTGCTGGTTTATCAATTACTAAAACATTTTCATCTTCATAAAGGATATTAAATTCCATGTGGGCACTAGAGGATTTGAACCTCTGACCTTCTCGATGTCGACGAGACGCGCTAACCACTGCGCCAAGTGCCCAGTGGGCACGGTTGGACTCGAACCAACATCCTTTTCTTTATAAGAGAAATGCTCCGCCATTGAGCTACGTGCCCTTGTTACAGTTGCTTGATTTTTACTTTTACCCCCATACCAGATGGGGCACTGCGCTTCGCGCCAACTTTAAACTGTGCCCTATTGGTGTGGGGCTTTACTGATTCCCTCTTTTTCTCGATTAAACTCTCAAATTCCTTTCTTTCAATGGTTTCTTTTTTAATTAAGGTTTTGGCAATCTTTTCAAGTAATATTTTCTTTTTGAATAAAAGTTTTGTTGCTTCTTTTTCTGCGTTTTTGACAAATTTTTCAACTTCTTTGTCAATTTTAGCAGCTACTTTTTCAGAGTAGTTTCTTTGTTCGGAAATTTCTTTTCCCAAAAAAACTAATTCTTCCTTTTCACCAAAGGAAACAGGTCCTAAAGGAGACATACCATATTCTTTAACTAACTTTCTGGCTAAATCGGAAGCCCTTTTTAAATCATTAGCTGCTCCGGTGGTAATTTCTTTAAATTTTATTTTTTCAGCACAGTACCCGCCAAGTAAAGTTGCCATTTCAGCTAAAAATTCTTTTTTGGTCTTAATTTTTCTTTCTTCGGCTGGCATTTTTAGAGTGTAGCCAGCAGCCATACCCCTGGCAATAATTGAGATTTTTCTAACCGGTTCAGCTTCAGGCAAAGAAGCGGAAACCAAAGCGTGGCCTGCTTCATGGAAAGCAGCAATTTCTTTTTCTTTTTTGGATAAGATATGACTTTTTCTTTCAGGACCCAACAAAACTTTTTCAATTGATTCTAAAAACTCTTCTTGATAAATTTGATTTTTATTTCTTCTGGCAGCTAAAATCGCTGCTTCATTAACCACATTTGCGGCATCAGCTCCGGAAAATCCCGGAGTTCTTTCAGCTACTTCCCTTAGATTAATATTTGAAGCCAAAGGCTTTCCTCGACAGTGAATTTTTAAAATTTCTTCCCGGTCGTTAATATCAGGCAAGTCCAAAACTACTTTTCGGTCAAATCTACCGGGTCGCAAAAGAGCTGGGTCCAGGATATCTGGACGATTGGTCGCAGAAATAACTATGACCTGTGTTTCTCTTTCAAAACCATCCATTTCTACTAATATTTGGTTTAATGTCTGTTCCCTCTCGTCGTGTCCTCCCCCAAGCCCAGCTCCCCGGTGTCTGCCAATAGCGTCAAGTTCATCAATAAAAACCAAAGAAGGGGCTGCTTTTTTAGCGGTAGAAAAAAGATCACGCACTCTCCCTGCTCCGACCCCCACAAACATTTCTACGAATTCTGAACCGGAAATAGAAAAGAAAGGGACATTAGCCTCACCGGCCACAGCTCTAGCGAGCATTGTTTTTCCTGTTCCAGCTGCCCCCATTAAGAGAACCCCTCTTGGTATCCTCGCCCCCATCTTTAAATATTTTTTGGGATTTTTTAAGAAATCAACGATTTCTTTTAATTCTTCTTTTGCCTCTTTTAAGCCGGCAACATCTTTGAAAGTAATTTTTTCTTTTGGATGACCTTCTGCTCCAAAAAGCCGGGCTCTGGCTTTTGAAAAATTAAAGGCCTGCATTGCTCCGGTTTTGGCCTGGCGGAACATCATCCAGAAAAATAAACCAAATAAAACTAAGGGAAGCAGAATTATTAGAGTTGACCACAACCAAAGCAAACTTTCTTTTTCTTTTTCTGTTTCAATTTCCACTTTTTTTAATTTTTCTTTATTTATTCCATAATTTATTAAAGATTCTGAAAAAGCTATTTCTGTTTCCTTTCTAGATTTAGCTTTAGCATCATCCTGGTATATTATTTGAAGTTCTTGACCGGAAACTACAATTTTTTTAATTTTTTCCTGGTTAACTTCTTCAACTAATTGAGTTAAAGAAATTTCTTTTTCTTTTTCAAAGGGTTGAGTGAACAAGGTAAAGATACCCGAGATAATCAGGAGAATTAAAGTTACTAAAATAAAATTTTTAATTAGATTTTTCATTTTTCCATCAATTTAATCGTTCTCTATAAGTTATTTTCCCACTTCGTTCGAAATTAATTTTAAACTCATTCGGTGCTCTTTTGGGTCAATTGATAAAATCTGGAAATCATATTTTTTATCAATCTCTAAAATTTCTTCCATTTTAGATTTCGTTCCAAATTCGGAAATATGGACTAGTCCCTGGATTTTTGGCGTAATCTGAACAAAGGCACCAAAAGGATTAAATTTAGTTACCTTGCCCGAAACCTTATCGCCTTTTTTATATTTTTTCTCAATATTTTTCCAGGGATCTCTCTTTAGAACTTTTAAAGATAAAAAGACTTTATTATCTGAAATTTCAATAATCTTTGCTCGAATTTTTTGCCCAACCTTGACAATTTCAGAAGGGTCTTGAATAATTTTCCAATCAAATTCAGAGATATGGATTAAACCCTCGAGACCTTTGCCAAAAAGCATGAAAGCTCCAAAGTCAACCAGCCCGCTAATTTCTCCCTTAACCACATCTCCTACTTTATAGCCCTTTAAAGTTTCTTTTATTTTCTCAATTTCTTTTGCTTTTTCAGATAAAATAAGAACCCGTTTCGCTTCGCTCGGTAGAATCTTGTTTCTTGCTCCGCTCGAAATAAATTTTCCTTCTTTTTGGGAAAGATTAAGGATTTTTACTTCCAATTCTTTTCCTATAAATTTTTGGAGCCCTCTTAAAATTTTTAATGAATCTCCTCCTTCAACCCGAGGATAGTGTTCTGGAGATAATTGTGATACTGGCAAAAAAGCAGGAGTTCCTAAAATCTCTGTCAGTAAGCCTCCCTTATTTGCTCCTGAAATTTTAACTTTCACGGTCTCATTTTTTTCTTTTTTCTCTTTGAGGGCTTCCCAGGTGAGTTCTTGGCCAGCCTGTTTTAAAGATAATTCAATATAGCCTTCTTCATTTTCGAGATCTACTATTTTTACAAAAATACTATCACCAATTTTTAAATCTTTTAAACTATTCTTAGATTCTTGAAGCTCTTTTCCATAAATTATTCCTGTTCCCAGAGGTCCTAAATTAAAAAAAACAGATGAGCGTCCTTTGCCAATAATTTGGCCCTCAAGAATTTCACCAACTTTCGGTGGCTTCAATAAATTATTTTTTTCAAAAATATCTTTCATGCTATTCATTATGACAAACTTTATTGATTTTTTCAAGGGTTATGATAAAATTAAATAATGCAAATTACTTGGTACGGTCAATCTTGCTTTAAAATAATAACTAACCAAAAGAAAAACAACCCGGTAAATATTGTTATTGACCCTTTTGATGAAACTCTTGGGTTGAAGCTTCCTTCAATAGAGGCTGATATTTTATTAATCACTCATCATCATCGAGATCATGATAATTCTAAGGCAATAAAAGGTAATCCCTTTTTAATCGATGGCCCGGGAGAGTATGAGATAAAAGAAATCTATATTCAGGGAATTTTCTCTTTCCACGATGATTCTCAGGGAAAGCAGAGAGGAAACAATACAATTTATACCATTGCCACAGAAGAAATGAAACTTTGTCATCTCGGAGATATTGGTCAAAAAGAGTTGACCCCAGACCAACTTGAAAAAATCGGTAACATTGATATTTTAATAATTCCAATCGGAGGAGTCTATACCATTGATTCAAAGACAGCTGCAAAAATAATTTCTCAAATTGAACCCAAAATTATAATACCCATGCATTATCAAATCCCTAAATTAAAGTTAAAACTGGAAGGAGTTGATAAATTTTTAAAAGTGATGGGAATGAAAAAACCAGAGACCTTAAATAAATTATTAATTAAGAAAAAAGATTTATCAGAAGAAGGTTTGAAAGTGGTGGTATTAAAACCCTAAATGTTACAAAAACTTCGAAATCAACCGGAATATATAAGAAAGATAATCCTTTGGTCAGTAGTTGTTATTATTGGATTTTCGCTTCTGATTTGGTGGGCTAAGAGTTTTCAACAAAGAATAAAAAGCTTTAAAGGAGAAGCTTTTCAAAAAGAATTGCCCAAATTGGAGATACCACTTAATTTGCGAAACAAATTACCCACTGTTCACACACAGCAGTGAGCTAAGCGAACAGTTTCTCAAATCAATGGAGAATAAACCTCAAAAAACAACAACTGAAATAGGCTATATCAAGCCCCGGGAAATAACTGAGGAGATGAAAGAAAGCTATATCGATTATGCCATGTCAGTAATTGTTTCTCGGGCTTTACCCGATGTTAGAGATGGATTAAAGCCAGTTCATCGTCGGATTTTGTATACAATGTTAGAGGAAGGACTTCGTCACGACGCCAAATTTAGAAAATGCGCAGCAGTAATTGGGGCAGCTTTAGCTAAATACCATCCACACGGGGATATCGCAGTATATGATGCCTTAGTTAGAATGGCCCAGAATTTTTCTTTGAGGTATCCTTTAGTTCAAGGACAGGGAAATTTTGGCTCAATTGATGGAGACAGCGCTGCGGCCTATAGGTACACCGAAGCTCGACTTTCTAAAATTGGCGAAGAGATGCTTAAAGACATTGAAAAAAATACAGTTGATTTTGTTGATAATTATGATGCTACCAGAAAGGAACCTACTGTTTTGCCTTCTCCCTTACCTCAACTTTTATTGAATGGTTCTTTGGGGATTGCCGTTGGTATGGCTACTAACATTCCTCCCCATAATCTTTCAGAAGTCTCAGATGCTGCCATTTATCTAATCGACCATCCCAAAGCTACCACCGAAGACCTCTTTAAATTTATTAAGGGACCGGATTTTCCAACTGGAGGAATAATTTACGACCAGAAAGAGATAATTACTACCTATTCTCAAGGAAAAGGACCGATAGTTATGAGAGGTAAGGCAGAAGTTGTTGAAAGTAAAAAGAGTGGCCGCCTCCGAATTATAATCAGTGAAATTCCTTTTCAGGTTCAAAAGTCATCTTTAGTAAAACAATTTGCTGATTTAGTTCAGCAAAAAAAGATTGAGGGAATTAAAGATATTAGGGACGAATCAGACAAAGAAGGAATGAGAATCGTCATCGACCTGAAGTTAAATACTTATCCCCAAAAGATTTTGAACCGTCTTTATAAATTCACCGATCTTCAAAAAACTTTTTATCTAAACATGTTAGCCCTGGTAGAAAGAATCCAGCCCAGAGTTTTGCCCTTGAATGAAGTCTTAAATTACTTCATTTCACACCGAAAAGAAGTAATATATCTGAGAACGAAGTTTGATTTAGAAAAAGCTAAAGAGAGAGCCCATATTTTAGAAGGATTAGATAAATGTCTAACTAAAATAGATGCTGTTATTAAAACAATTAAAGCTTCGGCTGACCGTGGAGAGGCCCAGAAAAATCTTATAAAACGATTTAAATTAACTGAGATTCAAGCCAATGCTATTCTAGAGACAAAGCTTTCAGCCCTGGCCAAACTTGAGCGCAAAAAAATTGAAGAGGAGCTAATTCAAAAAAGAAAAGAGATTCGAGAATTAACAGCAATTCTAAAAAGCGCTCAAAGAATAAAAGAGGTTATTAAAAAAGAATTGGAGGTTTTGAAGGAGAATTTTGGGGACGAGAGAAGAACAAAAGTAAGTACTCAAAAAATTGGTGAGCTGTCTTTAGAAGATTTAATCCCTGAAGAAGAGACAATTATTACCTTGACCCAGGGGGGCTACATTAAAAGAATAAATCCTACTGTTTATAAAATTCAAAGAAGAGGAGGTAAGGGAATTTTAGGGATGAAAACCTTACAAGATGACATTGTTGAGCATTTTCTTTTAGCTAATACTCATGATTCTTTATTTTTCTTTACTGATTCGGGAAAAGTCTTTAGAACTTTTGTTTATGAAATTCCTGAGGGAACTCGAGTGGCCAGGGGTCGAGGTCTTCTCAATTTTCTGGAAATAACTCCACAAGAAAAAGTTTTATCTATTTTTCCCTTAGGGAAAGCAAATGCTGATCAGGAGATAAAATATTTAGTAATGGTTACCCAAAATGGTATAATTAAGAAAACTGAACTTGAGGAATTTAAAAATGTTCGGAAATCAGGATTAACCGCCATAACTCTTAAAAAAAATGATTTGTTGAAGAAAGTTTGTAAAAGTACGGGCCAGGATGAGGTAATTTTAACGACAAAAAAAGGGCAGACCATCCGATTTAAAGAAAAAGATATTAGGGAAATGGGAAGGCAGGCCGCGGGCGTGAAAGGAATTAGACTAAGAAAAGGAGATAAGGTGGTGGGGATGGACATCATTCACCCTGTTAAGTCCGTCAGAGGCGGTGCGGCAAAACCGCAATTTAACAGGGTAAAAAGTCAAAAGTTATCCACACAATATTTATTAGTGGTGACTGAGAATGGATATGGAAAAAGAACTAATTTAAGAGAGTACAGATTGCAGAAGAGAGGAGGTTCAGGAATTAAAACAGCGAAAATAGTTTCAAAAACAGGGGATTTGATAGCTTCCAAGATTTTGGCAGGATTGGAAGAGGATTTAATCGTCATTTCTCAAAAAGGGCAAGTGATAAGAACTAAAATAGCCACCATTGCAAAGTTATCAAGGGCTACTCAAGGAGTGAAAATAATGAGATTAGAAGAAGGAGACCGGGTGGCTTCATCTATATATATTTAATTAATTAACCGGTCGCTTCGCTCCCTGCTGTGTGTGAACAGTGGGCAATTGCTTCGCAATTAATATGGAAGGTTTCCTAAATCCAAATAAAGTATTAAATAATATTAATTTGCGAGAAGATATGACAGTTTGTGATTTTGGTTGCGGCTCAGGCGGTTGGGTTATTCCTTTGGCTAAAAGATTGGAGGAAGGGAAAATCTATGCCATTGATATCTTAGAGGAGCCGCTTTCCGCTCTTCAAAGCAGGGCAAAACTGGAGAAAGTTTTAAATATTGAGACAATTCGTGCCAATGTAGAAAAAAAGGTGGATATTATTGAAAAAAGTTGTGATTTAGTTTTAATGACCAATCTTTTGTTTCAGATAGAAAATAAAAGGAGGGCCTTTTCTGAAGCGAAAAGGATTTTAAAAAAAGGAGGAGAAATTTTAGTTGTTGATTGGCTGCCCAAAATTCCCTTTGGTCCCCAAAAAGGAAGAGTCTCAGCAGGTTCAGTCAAAAAAATGGCAAAAGATGCTAAACTTAAGCTTAAGAAAGAATTTACAGCCGGAGCTTACCATTATGGTTTAGTCTTTACTAAAAATTAGAGACGGAGTAAAATAAAACAATGAAGAAAATATTTTTATTAATTTTTATTGGAACTTTAACCTTACTACCCACTTCTGTTTTAATGGCTCAGATTATTGAAATTGAAAATCCATTAGAAGCTGAGAGTTTCGAAGACCTCCTAAATTCAATTGTCAATTTTATTTTTTATGTTGGCATTGCCATCGCTCCCATAATGATAATGATTGCCGCATTTTTCTTTTTAACAGCCGGTGGAGACCCTAAAAGAGTTGATACAGCTAAGCAAATAATTTTATGGACAGTAATCGGTCTATCTATTATTTTACTTGCCAAGGGCCTAATTTCTGTGTTAAGACAAATAATAGGAGTTTCACCCCCATCACCTTAAAAATAAGATTTTTAAAAAGCAAAGGTCGAGTGAAAAGCTTAAAAATATAAAGAGTAAAAATGAAAAAAATCTTTTCAGCTTTGGTTTTGTTAAGTATTTTAGTTTTCTTATCTTTACCAGTAGTGACTACTGCCCAAATACCTCCTGAGACGTGCAGGATGAAACGAACGATAGTACTCAAGGAATTTACTTGTAATGAAGGGGAGTTAATTTCATTAGAAGGCGTTGGAAGCGAAAAGGCAATATGCTGTCTGTTACAAGTTGTCTATAATGTTACTGATTGGATATTTGTTTTTTTGGTAGCTCTTGCTACGGTTTTTGTAATTCTGGGAGCCATTTTTCTTCTGACCGCTGCTGGCTCGCCTGAAAGAATAGCTAGTGGAAGAAATTATATAATTTATGCAATGATTGGACTGGCCCTTGGCTTTGTAGCCAAAGCTGTTCCAGCTATTGTCAAACTTATAACCGGCATTGCATAGAAAGGAGTGGGATTTTAAGTTTTTTAGGAAAAGCGAAAAAGAATAATTTCTTGTCTATTTTTGTATTAAAATGAGATAATAAAAGTGCTGGGGACCCAGCACTTTTTGTCCCTGTGGCGGAACTGGAATACGCGTAGCGCTTAGGACGCTATCCCGAAAGGGTTGCAGGTTCGAATCCTGCCAGGGACACAATTAAAAAAGTGCGGGGCGACTCCCGCCGTCCGCACTCAAAAAGAAGAAAATTATTCACTCTTTAACTATTATTTTCTTTTCCTTTTCTCTTTCAATTTTTGGTATTCTTATAACTAAAATCCCTTCGGTCATTGAAGCTTCAGCTTTGGAGACGTCAGCTTCTACTGGTAAAATAATCTCTTTTGAAAATGGTCCCCAGTAACATTCCTGATAAAAATAGTTTCTTTCTTCATCTTTAACGGGTCTTTCCCGCTTGCCTCTTATTATCACTACGTCTCCTTGGCTAGAAATATTTATATCTTCTGATTTTAAGCCAGCAATAGCAGAAAGGATAACAAGCTCTTTTTCTGTTTGATAAACATCAACCGCCAACTCTCCTTCTGGCTCAAACCACTTTTCTTTTTTAATTTTTTCTTCTTGTATTGCTTCCTGGGTCTCTGGCTTAGATTTACTAAATTTCTTTTTAACTTTTAATCTCTTTTTTTCTTTTGAGTTTTCTTTTGTTTGGCCAGATTCCTCCAGACTTTTGGCAACAAAATTCGGAGGGGCAGGCTTTTCTGAATTTTTTGCGCTAAAATTTGAACCGGTTTTTAATTTTTCGAGAAAGGACATATTTTTTTATCTAATTTTACAGACGCTCGCCATTTTTTTTAACTTTTTGAAACCAAGAGAAATAACAATAGCAAGGCCAATTAAAATAATTATAGGTATTATAAGCCTTACCTCTTCTTTCATCACTATTATAGAAAAATTATAGAGACCATGCAAGACAATAGCTATTCCCAATCCTATCAAAATTAATTTCTCTCGCCTTTTTGTTTCAAAAAAACACAATCCCAGAAAATAACCCACTAATCCTGAGCAAAGAGCATGTAAAAATGTTGCTCCGACAAAACGGAGAGATATAAGTGCCAGAGCTTCTCCTATTAGAAAAGCGGAACCCAATGGAAATAAAATCAGAACATTTTCCAAAGCAGCAAAACCCAGGGCGGCAATTATCATGTAAAGCATGGCATCCAACGGTTCATCAAACTCTGGATTATTTAAGACTTTTTCTTTAATTACTAAATATTTTATAATTTCCTCAATTAAAGCTACTCCAATAAAAATACTTAAGATGGTGATAAGAATTGAAGAAAGATTTATACCTACCCATTTAGAAATGAGTGGGCTTAATTTATTAAAGACCTCAAAAATTCCCAGTTCGATTAAAGCTGCTGGAATGGCTGCCAACATTCCATAAAAGAAAATTTTTAAAATCATCTGGTTTGATTCGGGATGAGCGTCCTCACGGAGATAAAAAAGAAGCCAGATAATACTAGGCAAAAAAGCTAAGATGATTAAGAAAAAATAGTTCATTTAGGCATCTAAATATTTAATGTTTAAATAATTAACTGGTCGCTTCGCTCCCTGCTGTGTGTGAACAGTGGGCAATTGCTTCGCAATTAAGAAAATGGCTTGGGCCATTCCTCAATCATTAGAGACCTTTTTTTATTTTTAATCGGCAATTTTTGATAAATTTCCTCGGTAATAAAAGGAATGAAAGGATGCAGAAGTTTTAGAGAATTTAGTAATACATATAATAATATTTTTTGGGTATTTTTTTTATCTTCCTGGATTTTAGCTCTTTCAATATATATGTCGCAGAAGTCATGCCAAAAAAATTGATAAAGGTTATGAGCCGCCTTACCAAATTGAAAACTTTCCAAATCCTTATTTACCGCTTTTATTGTTTTGCCTAATAGCTTCAATATTCTTTTATCGGCAGCCGTTAAATTTTTACCCCTTTCCAACTTAACAGAGAACCGTTCTCTGTTGGCTTTGATTTGTAGTAAAATAAAGCGGGAGGCATTCCAAATCTTATTACAGAATTTTTTTCCCATTACAATATTATCTTCTACGAATCTTATATCCTGTCCTCCCATAATTTGCCAGGCAATTCCAAATCGAGTGGCATCAGCTCCGTATTTTTCAATAAGATTTATTGGGTCCACTCCTGTGCCCAATGATTTTGACATTCTTTTTCCCTCTCTGGTTAAAACTATGGCATGGATATAGACATTTTTAAACGGAACTTTTTTCATAAATTCCATTCCAGAAAATATCATTCTGACTACCCAGAGAGGAATAATATCGCGGGCAGTTATTAAGACATCGGTTGGATAAAATCTTTTCAAATCCTTTGTTGATTTTGGCCAGCCAAGAGTCGCGAACGGCCAAAGTGCTGAAGAAAACCAGGTATCCAAAACGTCAGCTTCGCCCTTTAGAGGAATTTTATGGCCCCACCAAATCTGCCGAGAAATACACCAATCTTTTATATTTTTTAGCCATTCAAAATATGGTTTTTCAAATTTTTTTGGATGAAATTTTATTTTTCCTTCCTTTACTGGTCTTTCTGCCATTTTGGCAAGTTCTTTCATTTTTAAAAACCATTGCTCAGAAGGAATTAATTCTAAAATGGCAGAACAGCGATAACATTTGGGAATTTGATGAGTATAATATTCAATTTTTTCTAAAAGCCCCAGTTCTTTTAAGTCTTTTATTACTTTTTGGCGAGCTTGAAGAACCTTTAACTCTTGGTAGGGAAGAGGGGCTTCTTTTGTAATTTCACCTCTTTCATTAATAACTTGGCAGCTTTCCAAATTATGTTTTTGACCTATTTGGTAATCTGTTAAATCGTGAGCCGGAGTAATTTTTACCGCTCCTGTTCCAAATTCAGGGTCAACTAATCTATCAGCAATAATGGGAATTTTACGATTAACTAGAGGCAAAATTGCTTTTTTACTGATTAAATCTTTGTATCTTTTATCTTTAGGATTTACCGCTACTGCCGTATCCCCAAGCATCGTTTCAGGTCTAGTTGTCGCAACTGTAATATAACTTTTAACTTTGAACTTTGAACTTTGAACTAATGGGTATTTTATATACCATAATTTCCCTTTTTCTTCTTTGTATTCAATTTCCAAATCAGACAATGAAGTTTGGCACCTTGGGCACCAGTTGACAACTCTTTTGCCACGGTATATCAACCCTTTTTTGTAATAATGCAAAAACGCTTCTTTTACAGCTTTGCTATAATCATTGTCCATGGTAAAACGGGTCCTTGACCAATCTAAAGAACATCCCAATTTTTTAAATTGTTCCAAAATGATATTTCCATACTTTTTTTTCCATTGCCAGACTCTTTCAATAAATTTTTCTTTACCCAAATCAAAACGAGTAATACCTGCTTTTTTTAATTCTTTTTCCACCACGTATTGAGTGGAAATACCGGCATGGTCGGTTCCTGGCAGCCACAAAGCTTTATATCCTTGAAGCCGCTTCCAGCGGATTAAAATATCCTGCGAAATCACATTCAGGGCGTGACCCATGTGCAAAGATCCGGTAATATTTGGAGGCGGAATGACAATGGTGTAAGTTTTTTTTCTTTTACCCGGCAATTTGTCAGGATTAAAAAAACCACTCTTTTCCCAGAGATTGTAAAGTTTCCTTTCAACTTTTTTTGGTTCGTAAATTTTTGGAAGTTTCATATATATAATAGTGAGGCATAGGCCTGTCGGTATTTGATACCGACAGACTTAGGTATATATATTTATTCTAACCTTAAATTGGCATTTGCTTCAACACTTTTTGGTTTTTTCTCTTTTCCCCAAAACCAATGAGAATAAGCAGTTACCGCTACCATTGCTCCATTATCAGTACAGAATTTTTTTGGCGGAACCAAGAATTTAACATTTGACATTTGACATTTGACATTTGACATAAGTTGCTTACGTAATTCATCATTGGCAGCAACCCCGCCGCCAAGAATTATAGTTTTTGCTTTATAATCTTTGGCAGCTCGAACGGTTTTTTTAATCAAAACGTCAATTATTGCTTGTTGAGCTTCAGCGGATATTGCCTGAATATATTTTTTTGATTTCCTGATTTTTTCTGATTGGCTTTTGAAATTATATAAAACTGCTGTTTTTAGCCCTGAAAAACTGAAGTCATAATTTCTTTGATAGATCATTGGCCTCGGCAATTTAATTTTTAGTTGATAGTTTTTAGTTTTTAGTTTTGCTGCCTCGGCAGCAATTAATGGGCCTCCCGGATATCCTAACCCTAAAATTCTGGCTATTTTATCAAAGCATTCGCCAGCCGCATCGTCTCTTGTTTCACCTAAAATTTTGTATTTCCCGTACCCTCTCATCAAAATTAATTGGGTATGGCCACCGGAAACTACTAAACAAATCGCCGGAAATAACTGTTCGTTGTTCGTTGTTCGTTGTTCATTAATAAAGTTGGCGAGTATGTGTGCCTCAATATGATTTACAGGAATTATTGACAGGTCTGATTTTTGGGCTAAATCTTTGGCAAAATTTACTCCTGTCCACAAACAAGGATCTAATCCTGGTCCAACAGTTACGGCAACTAAATCAACTTTTGGGCCCTTGGCTTTGTTTAAAGCTCTTTTCAATACCAAAGGCAAATTTTTCTGATGTTCTCTTTTTGCTAAAGTTGGATAAACCCCTCCATATTTTGCATGAATTTTTACCTGGGAGGAAACGATGTTGCTTAGAATTTTCAATTTACAATTTCCAACTTTCAATACAGCGACACAGGTATCGTCGCATGATGTTTCAATAGCTAAAATGTTCATGTTCCATTATTTTATCTAAAATCTTGCTTTTTTTCAATTTTTAAGGTAAAATTTAAAAAATGGCCCCATCGTCTAGTGGTTAGGACATTTGGTTTTCATCCAAAAAACTGGGTTTCGACTACCCATGGGGCCGCTTCTATTTTAAATATAAAAAAACAACTAATTCATGGATAAGAATAAATTTTATTTAAAAATTTCTCGAGCCGCCGACCTTAAAAATTCAAAAGATAAGATGATTTACAGATTTTTTGAAGTTCTTCCCGGGGCCTTATCCTGGGGAACTTTAATTTTGATTATTGTTTTTTCTTGGAAAAAACCCTTTTTAATTGCCATTTTTATTATCCTTTTTGTAATTTTTTGGTTTTTTAGAACAGTTTATCTTTCCTTTCATCTTAGGTTTGGCTACCAAAAAATGAAAGAGCACGAAAAAATTGATTGGATTCAAAAACTAAACAACTTACATTTTCCATCTGGTACCTTAAATCTTAAAAACTGGAAAGATATTTATCATTTAATTATCTTTCCAATGTATAAAGAACCTTTAGAGATTATTCGGGATACTTTTTTGGCCTTGGAAAATACTGATTATCCGAAAAATAAAATAATTGTGGTTTTAGCTTGTGAGGAAAAAGTAAAAAAAGAGGTTGTAAAAACTAGCCAAATCATTGAGAAAGAGTTTGGGGATAAATTCTTCAAGTTTTTAATAACCTGGCATCCGGCAAATTTGCCAAGAGAAATTGCTGGCAAAGGTTCGAATGAGACTTGGGCAGCTAAAAAAGCAAAATTTCTCATTATTGACCCCCTGAAAATTCCCTACCAAAATATTATTGTTTCTTCTTTGGATGCTGATACTTGTGTTTTTAAAAAATATTTCAGTTGTGTAACCTGGCATTACTTAACTTGTCCCAAACCGACTAGAACTAGTTTTCAGCCTATTCCTCTTTATATTAATAATATCTGGCAGGCTTCAGTACTTTCTCGGGTTTTTTCTTTTTCTTCAACTTTTTGGCATACTATGAACCAGGAGAGGCCGGAAAAGTTAGTTACTTTTTCTTCTCATTCAATGAGTTTTCAGGCTCTCTTTGAAGTCGGCTTTAAAGATCCCGGGGTTGTTTCTGATGATTCAAGAATTTTTTGGCAATGTTTTTTAAAATATGACGGAGATTACCAGGTTTGTCCAATTTTTTATCCGGTTTCAATGGATGCCAATGTAGCAAAGAATTTTCGACGAACCATAATTAATATTTACAAACAGCAAAGAAGGTGGGCTTACGGAGTAGGGGATATTGCTTTTTTCCTTTTTGGTTTTCTGAAGAACAAAAAAATCCCTCTTTCAAAAAAATTTTCTCAGGGATTCGAAATAATTGAAAGCCATTGGTCCTGGGCAACTGTTTCAATTATGATTTTTTTATTAGGTTGGTTGCCTTTAGTTTTGGGAGGGACTGATTTTTCCCAGACTTTGATTTCCTATAATTTACCCAAGATAATAAGTCGTATTTTAACCTTAGCCATGGTCGGATTGATTAGTTCAGCTTATTTTAGTATCCTTTTACTTCCCCCAAAGCCGCCTGAATACGGCCGCTTTAAATATCTGATTTTAGCAACTGAGTGGTTTTTACTTCCCTTAATTATGATATTTTTTACTTCCTTGCCGGCTTTGGATGCCCAAACCAGGTGGATGTTTGGCAAATACATGGGTTTTTGGCCGACTGAGAAAGTTCGACGGAAATAATTTACTCAAGGTGGATTCTTTTTCCAAATTCCTCTAATCTCTCTCGCAATTGGGGGTATTTTTTTAATCCCGGGTCTTCTTGTAAAATTTCTTGAGCTTCCTCTCTGGCTTTTTCAACTAAAAATACATCTGTTAAAGAAGCCATGGTTAAATCGGGAATTCCCCATTGTCTTGAACCAGAAAAATCTCCGGGCCCCCGGATTAACAAATCTTTTTCCGCTAACTCAAAACCATTCTCGCAGGAGAGAAGTGCTCTTAGTCGTCGGTTTGTTACGAGGCCGGGCGCATCTGTAAATAGAAAGCAGTGAGATTGAAAATCAGAACGTCCTATTCTACCTCTGAACTGATGAAGTTGAGCTAAACCGAATTTTTCTGAACCCTCAATCATCATTACCGTGGCATTAGGAATATCAATACCTACCTCAACCACAGAAGTTGACACCAAAATATCAATTTTCTTATCTTTAAAATCTTTCATTACTTTTTCCTTTTCTTGAGTTTTCATTTTGCCGTGGAGCATGCCGATTTTTAAGTCAGGGAAAATTTCTTTTGAAAGTTTCTGATATTCATCTTTTACCGCTTTTACCTCCATCCAACTTAATACCTGCTGTGAAAGTTCACCATCTAAATTTTCTGGAGAGGTTTTGACGGGTTCAATCCGAGGACAGATTACAAAAACTTGGCGGTTCTTTTTAACTTCGGCTCTGATAAAATTATAGGTTTCTTTTTTATCTTTTGACTGGACGATTTTTGTAATTATTTTTTTTCTACCCTTGGGTAATTCATCAATAATAGATAAATCAAGGTCGCCGTAAATAGTTAAAGACAGGGTGCGGGGGATAGGGGTGGCAGTCATTGAAAGTAGATGAGGGATTATTTTTTTTCCGTTGGTATCTTTTGATGATTTACAAAGCTTAGCTCTTTGCTCTACTCCAAAACGGTGCTGTTCATCTAAAGTTACTAAAGCTAAATTTCCAAACTTTACTTTGTCTTGAAGTAAAGCGTGAGTGCCAATTAAAATATCTATTTCTCCCTTCTTTGTTTTTTCAAGAAGTTTTTTCCGGGAAATTTCAATAACTTCATTTTTTAACTTTCTGGAGAAAAATTTGTCTTCTTTTCCGGTCAAAAGGCCAATATCTAAATTAAAATTTTTAAAAAATTTAATTAATTCTTGGAAATGCTGTTTTGCCAAAATTTCAGTTGGAGCCATAAAAGCAATTTGGAAACCTGCTTTAGCCACATTTAAAGCAGCCATCATTGCTACCACTGTTTTTCCTGAACCAACATCTCCTTCTAAAAGCCTGTTCATTGGCCGAGGCTTTTCTAAATCTTTTAAAATTTGCCAGGCAGATTTTTTTTGAGCAGCGGTTAGTTTGAAAGATAAGCTTTTAATAAATTCTTTAATAAGAGCCAGATTTAAAGGAATGGGAATTGCTTTTTCTCTGGCTAATTTTAGCCTTTCTCTTAAAACAAAAAGTGAAAGATTAAATAACTCCTCAAAGGCAAATCTTTTTTTTGCTTCTTTGGCTAATTTCAAGGAGTCAGGAAAATGGATTTGCCAAATTGCTTTTTGGAGAGGTAAAAAATCATATTTTTTTCTGATTTTTTCTGGCAGAGAATCTGAAATTTGGTTTTTTAATTTTATCAAAAGAGGTTTGACAATAAATCTTAACCATCTTGAGGATAATCCTTCTGTTTCTGGATAAACCGGAATTAATCTTCCGGTATGGGTAAGGTTAGATGTTAGATGTTGGGTGTTAGATGTTGGAGATATTTTTTCGTATGCCGGGCTGGATAAATATTTTGCGCTTCCTTTTTTTGCTATTTTTCCTGCCAAACAAACATAATCCCCCTTTTTAAAAGTGTTGATGAGATAAGGCTGGTTAAACCAAATTACTTTTAGTTTTCCCGTTTCGTCGCCAATAGTTGCCTGGGTTAAAACCATTCTTTTTCTGGAAGTGTAGATATTTTTTGTATCTAAAATTTCTCCTTGAAAACAAAAAGGGCCACCGGCTTCGGCTTTTGAAATTGGGATTATCTTTGAAAAATCCTCATAGCGATGAGGAAAATGAAAAAAAAGATCACGGATATTCTTGATTCCTAGTTTTTTTAACTTTTTTTGGTAAATAAGACCAACCCGAGGAATTTCCTCAATTGGAGTAGTGAGATTCATAAATAATTAAAAAAAATTGCTGTGCCCTCGAGAAGAATCGAACTTCTATTTGAGGTTCCGCAAACCTCCGTTTTATCCATTAAACTACGAGGGCAGATACTAATAAAATATATCATAAAGCTAATTAAATTTCAATTTGACTTAAAAAATTTTAAATAATAGGATAAAGATAGTAGGAGGAGTGCGGCGAATTGGTAAGCCAGCAGTTTGCTAAACTGTAACCGTTTAAAAAGCGGTTTGTGGGTTCGAGTCCCACCTCCTCCGCATTTTTTGGTGGGTTGCGCCGAATTGGTAAGGCACCACTCTTGAAAAGTGGCGGGTAGTGATACCCTTGCAGGTTCGAGTCCTGCACCCACCGCAAAGTTAAAACCGGCAAAGCCGGTTTTTTTATTCATAATTCTTAATTCCTAATTCTCTTTTATCCTCTAGCTACTACCACTCCCCAAACTTCTTTAGCTCCAGCTGTTTTTAAAACTCGGGCCGCCTCTTCCATAGTTGAGCCGGTTGTGTAAACATCGTCAACTAAAAGAACTTTTCTTCCTCTTGTTTTTTCGTTATTCTTTACCAAAAATACTCCTTTGATATTTTCTTCTCTTTTTTTCCCGGAAAGTTCAACTTGGGGTAAAGTTTCTTTTATTTTTATTAAACAATCTGAAACCAGGGGAATTTTCAAAAAAGAGCTAAGCTCTTTAGCTATTTCTTCTGCCTGATTAAATCCCCGCTGTTTTAACTTCCTCTTCTCCAAAGGAACAGATATGAGAAGAAATTCAGAGAAACTAGGAGGATTGTCGAGTAATTGAAAATGATTTATTATTAAAGAAGCTAATGGTTTTGAGAGCTCTTTTATAAAAGGCTTATATTTGAAGCTGTGAATTAAATTTTTAACTAAACTATTTTGGTAGGGGGCAGCAAAATAAAGGCCATTGAGTTTTCGGGAGGCACACCTTTGACATTTTCCTCCCTGCCAGATTCTTTGAGGATTTTGACAGAGACAGTATTAATGTTCAGAAATTTCAATAGTAGAAAGACAATCTTCACAAAGATAACTTCCTTCTTTTTGGCAGCAAAAGCAAAACCGAGGAAAAAGAAGAGATAAAGCAAAGTTTTTAATGTTGAGCTTTTTCCACATACTAGACATAGACCTTCTTTTTTAAAATGCTATAATATATTTAATGTTATGGACACCCTTTAAAAAGCCCTTTAAAAGATTTTTAGGGATAGATATTGGAACAACCTCTATTAAAGTTGTTGAATTATCAGGTCTGAGAGAGAGAATAAAACTTGAGAATTATGGAGAAATCGGCGCCCAGATGTTTTACAGAAAGCCATTTAGGACTTTTGAAAAAAGCACTCTTTTACTTTCAAACAAAGACATTGCTAAAGCTATCGGAGCTATTTTTAAGGAAGCTAAGATTGAAAATAGAGAAGCTGTTTTTTCCATTCCTGATTTTTCAACTTTTTTTACCTTTCTTGAGTTACCTCCGATGACTCAAGAGGAAATATCTTCAGCTGTCCAATTTAAGGCCCGTCAGCATATTCCCCTTCCTTTATCAGAAGTAGTTTTAGATTGGTCAATAATTGAGGAGGGTGAGGTTTCTAACCGAGAAAAGGCCGGGATAAAAGTCCTTTTAGTAGCTGTTCCTCACGAAGTTATCAATCAATATCAGGAAATTGCTCGACTTTCTCAAATTCGGCTTCTGGCTTTGGAAGCAGAAGTGTTTGGCCTGGTGAGGTCTTTAATTAAAGATAAAAAAGGTATAATTACCTTGGTAGATATCGGGGCCCAGAGTACTACCATAAGTATTATTGAAAAGGGAGTCTTGAAAAGAACTTATAGCTTTGATGTTTCGGGAAATGAATTAACCCGCCTCCTATCCAAATCTTTAGATATTAGTTATAATGAAGCAGAAGACTTAAAAAGAAGACATGGTATTGGATTTTCGGAGATGAAGATTGGAAGAATTCTATCTCCCTTGATTGATTTGCTGCTTTCTGAGATAGAAAAAATCTCCCAGAACTCCTATAAGACTGAGGGAAAAGAAATAGAAAAAGTTATTTTAGCCGGGGGATCGGCCCTACTTCCCGGGCTGAAAGAATATTCTTCCAAGCGCCTCAAAAAAACTGTGGAGATAGCTAACCCTTTTACTGAAATTTTTTATTCCCCAGTTTTAGAACAAACTTTAAGAGAAATAGGGCCTTCTTATGCGATAGCAGTTGGAATGGCTCTTAGGGGTTTCGAGTAAAAAATATGGCAATAGAAATTATTCCAAAAAAAGTTGAAGCTAAATTACCAGTAGTTAATATTTTATTCTATTTATCCTTAATCTTACTTACTATTTCTGTTTTGGGTTACTTTATCTTAGGTTATTTTCAAAAAAATTCAGCCAGGACTCTTCAGAATATAGAAGATATTATATCCCAAAAAGAGACCTCTGAAGTAAAAGCCCTAGAGAAAAGAATTTTTGGATACCAGAAAAAAATTGAGATAGTTGGTTCTTTACTTACTTCTCATCAGCTGAGCAGGAATTTCTTTAGCTTTCTTGAAAATTTCTCCTATCCTAAAATTTTCTTTTCTAAGTTGGATTTAGATGTTGGAAAATTGCAGGCTTCCATTTCTGGTCAGACAGAGACCTTTGAGAGTTTAGGCCAGCAACTTTTGATTTTTAGAAGGGGAGAATTCGTTAAAGATGTTAATTTAACAGAGGTTTCAATCGGAAAAGAGGGGGAAATTAAATTTACCGTTGAACTTTCTTTTGACCCCGCACTTTTTCAGGACTGAAAAGATGCGGAGTTAAAAGAAAAATAGGAATTATCTATGTCAAAGTCAATCGCCATTGTCATTTTACTCATCAGCATTTTGGTAATAGGGACTTTCTTAATCTGGCCAAAGTACCAGGACCTAAGAAGCCTCCAGCTTGAAATTGGAAAAAAAAGAGTTGAACTTCAGTACAAAGAAAAACATATTTCAAATCTCCAGGAAGTTTCCGAAGAACTGAAAAAATATAAGACAGAACTTTCTAAAATCGATTCTGCTCTTCCCTTTAATCCTTCTTTGCCTTCTCTGTTTAATTTTTTACAAAAAGCCAGTTCTCAAAACGGTCTGATTTTTAGAAATGTCGATTCCTTTTCCATGACTACCCCTAAAGAAAAGCCCACTGTTCCCACACAGCCCGGAATTAAAGAGATTAGTCTCAATCTTGGAGTTTCTGGTTCTTATTCTGCTTTTAGAAATTTTCTTTCGACTTTAGAAAAATCAGCCAGACTCATTAAGATAGAAAACATCTCTTTTTCCTCTCCTGAAGAAAAACTCACTGTTCCCACACAGGAAACTCCTTTTGATTTTGATTTAAGCATAAGAGTTTACTCTTATTAATTTACGAAGTAAATTACAGTGAGCTGAGCGAACGCTTCATATTAATTTACCAGGGACTATGGCTATTACATTTTTTCAACGCAGAAAGAAACAAAAATATCTAATTTTAGTTTTAGCGGTAGTAATTATTTTAATTTTTGTTGTAGTTTGGCGAGGTTTTTTGGTTAAGCCAGAACCTGTTTTGGCTCCGATAATTTTAGAACCTCCGAAAATAGAAATAAATTTTGGAGTATTAAAAAGTCCTATCTTAAAAGAGTTTCAATCTTTTGAAGAAATTAAGCCTTTTGAAGAAGAAATAGGTCGAGAAAATCCCTTTATACCTTATTAGGGCCTTCCCGTATCGGAAGGGGGTCGGGGAAACCCTTCGGTTTCCCCGTGCAGGAAAACAGGATTTCGCCGAAGGCGAAAACGTTAGAAACCGAGGGTTTCTAAAGAGCGAGCCGGAGGCGAGCGACTAACTATGACGCTACTGCAACAGCTGGTCAAAAAAGGAATTTTAGAAAAGGAAAAAGCCGCCTCGCTGGAATTCGAAATTAAGAGTTCTGGGAAAAAAGATGAGGAGGTAATTTTAGAAAGGGGGATTGTTTCTGAGAGTTTTTTATTTAGTTTAAAGAGTGAGAATTTAAAAATTCCCTTAAAGAAGATAGTAGCTTCGGAAATTCCTTTGAAAATTCTAGAACTCATTCCCGAAGAATCGGCCAGATATTACAAAATGGTGCCCCTATCAAAGAAAGATAATCTCTTGGAAGTTGGGATGGTTTTTCCCGAAGATTTAAAAGCTCAAGAAGCACTGAAATTTTTAGCCAGACAGGGCAAGTTTTCTTATCAGGTTTTTTTAATTACCTTAACTTCTTTTAATAATCTTTTAAAACAATACCGAACTTTAAAAAAAGAAGTAAGCCGCGCCCTCGAGGAGTTAGAAATTGAGTTAAGGGAAGAAAAAATGGAGATAAAGCCAATGAGAGCGGCTGAATTTGAGAGATTGGCTGAAGAAGCTCCTATTATCAAAGTAGTAGCAGTTATTCTAAGACATGCAGTTGAAGGGGGAGCCTCTGATATTCACATTGAGCCGACTAAAGAAAAATCAAGAGTTCGATTTAGAGTTGATGGGATTTTATATTCTTCTATTTTTTTACCTTTAAGAGTTCATCCGGCAGTTGTGGCCAGAATTAAAATTTTATCCAATTTAAAGATTGATGAAACCAGAATTCCTCAAGATGGTCGGTTTTCAACAAGATTTGACGGCAAAGATATTGATTTCCGGGTTTCCACTTTCCCCACTGCTTTAGGAGAAAAGGCAGCAATAAGAGTTCTTGACCCCATTGAGGGCTTAAAATCCTTTGAGGAACTGGGATTAGAGAGGAAAAATTTTGAAGTGGTTAAAGTAGCTGCAAAGAAACCTTATGGTTTAATTTTAGCTACCGGTCCCACCGGCTGCGGGAAAACCACTACTTTGTATGCGATTTTAAATATTCTAAACAAAGAAGGGGTAAACGTTGTCACCCTTGAGGATCCTATCGAATATTTTATTGGAGGAGTTAATCAATCCCAGATAAGGCCTGAAATTGGTTACGATTTTAGCCAGGGTCTTAGACAGGTGGTCAGGCAGGACCCAGATATTATTATGGTCGGAGAAATTCGAGATGAAGAGACAGCCGGTCTGGCTATTCACGCTGCTCTAACCGGCCATATTGTTTTATCTACCTTGCATACCAACAATGCCATAGGAGTAATTCCAAGACTTATTGATATGCAAGTGAAACCTTTTTTAATTCCCTCTGCTTTAAGTATAGCTATAGCACAAAGATTGGTAGGTAAATTGTGCCCCTACTGTAAAAAAAAGGTAAAGCCAAAAAAAGAAATTCAAAGTTTAATTTTAAAAGAGATTGAATCTTTGCCTCAAATTATTAAAAAGAAGGTTAAAATTTCCTCCCAGCTCTCGATTTATGAGGCGCAAGGCTGTAAAAAATGCAATTTTAGAGGTTTTGCCGGCCGAATTGGAGTTTTTGAAGTATTATCAATGACTGATGAGTTATCTCGGATAATCTTAAAAACACCCGAAGAGCAAAAAATTATTCAGGAAGCTTCTCGTCAGGGAATGATTACTATAAAGCAAGACGGGATACTGAAAGTATTAGACGGTATTACCACTATTGAAGAGGTCTTAAGGGTAGCTGGGGAAAAATAAATATCAAATTTTTAAAAATATGCCTAATTACACTTCCCAACTTAGAGATTTGTTAGCTTTGACTATCCAAGAGCAAGCCTCTGATTTACATATTTCAGTAGGTCATCCTCCGACTCTGAGAGTCACAGGTCGCCTTGTTCCTTTAGTAAAAATAAAAAAAATTTTACCAGAGGATTCTCAAGGACTTGCTTTTGAGTTAATGCATGAAGACCAGCGGCAGAGATTTCTTCAGCAAAAAGAGATTGATTTCTCCTATAATTTTGAAGATAAGGCTAGGTTTAGAGGTAATATCTTTTTTCAAAAAGGAAACATATCTATTGCTCTTCGCTTAATTCCGGCAAAAATTCAAGCAATTGAGGAGTTAAATCTTCCCCCGGTTTTACATGAGTTTACTAAACCAAACCAGGGCTTTGTTTTAATTACTGGACCTTCTTCTCATGGAAAATCTACTACTTTAGCCGCCCTAATTGACGAGATAAATCACACCAAAAGCGACCATATCATTACCATTGAAGACCCCATAGAATATATTTTTAAAGATGACAAATGCATTATTGACCAGAGAGAGGTTTATCATGATACTCTCTCTTTTGCCCAGGCTCTAAAGTCTACTTTTCGCCAAGACCCTAATGTAATTATGGTTGGAGAGATGAGAGATCCTGAGACCATCTCCACTGCCATTACAGCTGCTGAGACCGGCCACTTAGTTTTTGCAACCTTGCATACAAATTCAGCCAGCCAGACTATTCATCGAATCGTTGACTCTTTTCCCCCAACCCAACAAGTTCAGATTAGAGCCCAGCTGTCAGGCTCTCTTTTAGGGGTAGTTTCTCAGAGACTCGTTCCGAGAATTAGAGGAGGATTAATACCGGCCTGTGAAGTAATGATTTCTAACGCGGCGGTAGCTAATATAATTCGGGAAAATAAAATTCATGAATTGGATCTTGTTATTGAGACTTCAGCTGAATTAGGAATGATTAGCCTCAATAGAGCTTTGGCCGATCTGGTTAAGGTCAAGGAAATTTCCTTAAAGAACGCCCTCATTTACTCTTTAAATCCCGCCGAGTTAAGAAAGTTGGTAAGGTAACAATCAAATATGAAATTTAACTATCAGGCAAGAACTCAAGAAGGTCAGATTCAAACAGGTGTTGTTGAGGCTTCTTCAAGAGAAGCAGCCCTTACTCTTTTGCAAAAATATGGATTGTATGTCACCTTTCTTGAGGTAAGTAAAGTTCCCTTTTACGCTAAAAGAATAGAAATCTCTCAAAGAATTTCCAGAAAGGATGTAGTGGTATTTTCTCGCCAGTTAGCCATCATGTTTAAATCTAATGTTCCGGTGGTAGAAGCTCTTCAGACCTTATCTAATCAAACCAAGAACCAGAAATTCAAAGAAAAAATTCTTAGAATATCCGAAAAGGTAGAAGGGGGAACTTCTTTTTCTGTCTCCCTGAGTTCCTATCCTAAAATTTTTTCTCCCTTTTATACAAACATGGTCAAATCTGGTGAAGTCTCCGGTAAGCTTTCTGAAGTTTTAGGCTATTTAGCCGACCATTTAGAAAGGGAATATAATTTTTACTCAAAAGTAATTACGGCAATGATTTATCCTGTTTTTGTTTTTTTTGTTTTTTTAATTATTCTAACCCTGATGGTTGTTTTTGTTGTTCCTCAATTATCTCAGGTTTTTGCAACTACTGGCAAAGAAGTTCCCCAGCTTACTAAGATGGCAATGGGTCTTTCAAGTTTTCTGAAAAGATGGTGGTGGGTTTTTATTTTATTTTTTTTAGGGTTGGGAATTTTTGTTTTTAAATTTTTAAAAACTAAAGAAGGAAAAAAAAGTGTTGATAAATTATTTCTAAAATTACCCCTATTAGGCGAATTTTTTAAAAAAATTTATCTTTCTCGCTTAGCAGAAAATCTTTCCACTTTAATTTCCAGCGGTCTTCCAATTGTTCGGGCTCTTGAAATTACTGGAAAAATTGTTGGGAACGATGTCTACAAAACTATTATTTTGAAGACTCAAGATGGGGTAAAAAGAGGGGAGCCAATGAGTTCAATTCTTTCAAGATATCAAGAATTTTTTCCTCCTCTGTTTATCCAGATGACGGTAGTAGGAGAAAGAACCGGCCAATTAGATTCAGCCTTAATGAATATAGTTAATTTTTACCAAAGAGATGTTGAACGGACCTTGGATAGTTTTGTCAGTCTTTTGGAGCCAATTTTAATTATTGGTTTAGGAATAATTGTGGCTGGGTTAGTTATGGCTTTTTTACTGCCCATTTACCGTTTGGAGATGTTTTGAAGTTTTCCACAGCTTTTCCTTGACTTAGATAAGGTATGCTATGTTATAATAGAGATTGAGATTTAAAAATTAAAGGTCGAGTAGTGCTAAAAATTTAAAAAGCTAATAAATAATATTAAAATGAAAATCTTTACTAAAAAGGGTTTTACTCTGATTGAACTTTTGGTGGTCATTGCTATCATTGGCATTTTAGCCTCAATTGTTTTGGTTTCTTTAGGTGGAGCCAGAGATAAGGCAAAGGATGCCAGGGCTATTGCCGAGATGAGCCAGATTCGAGCCACAGCTGAAATGATTTATGCTTCAGACGGAGACTATGACAATGTTGACTGCACTAAGGTTGATAATGGTATGAAGGTTCTTTGCGATGACATTAAGACTCAGACAGGGGATGATGTAAGTATTAGCAAGCCTGTTTCGCCTGCTTTGAAATATTGTGCCTCTGTCAAATTACTTGTCAAAAAAGATACTGCTGATAATTATTATTGCGTAGATAGTACCGGAGTGGCAAAAGAGACTACAGCAGGTTGTACAGCTACTCATACCTGTCCATAAACTGGCAAAAGAGACTCGTTTGTTAAATTAGCTAAATCAAAACCCGCCTTCGGCGGGCTTTGATTTTTTACAATTTAAAAGTTAAAATAGAGAGAAAATGGGGTTTTTCTATTTTATAGTTTTTATTTTTGGCCTAACCCTCGGAAGTTTTTTGAATTCAATAATTTATCGCCTACCTTCTGGCGAAAGTTTTTTAATTCAGAGATCTTATTGCCCTTATTGTAAACACAAATTAGGTTGGAAAGATTTAATCCCGATTTTCAGCTTTCTAATTTTAAAAGGAAAATGCCGCTATTGCCACCAACCAATTAGTCTCCAATATCCATTGGTTGAATTAGCTACTGGAATTTTATCCGTTTTAATATTTTGGATTTTTAATTTTGGATTCGATTTGGCATTTGGATTTTGGAATTTGATATTTTATTTAGTAATTGCTTGTTTCTTAATCATCATTTTCGTCTATGACTTAAAACACTATATCATCCCCGATAAAATAATTTATCCAGCCATCACATTAGCTCTAATTTTCAATTTTCAATTATCAATTTTCAATCAATTCTCAATTCTCAAATTTTCAATTTACTCTGCTTTGGGGGCGGCAGCTTTTTTTGGAGCGATAGTGCTGATGTCCCGGGGGAAATGGATGGGCGTCGGCGATGTAAAATTGGCTTTCTTTATGGGTTTATTTTTGGGTTTTCCAAATATTTTAATTGCTCTATTTCTAGCTTTTTTTATCGGTGCTATAATAGGAATAGGGCTGATAATATCTGGTAAAAAAACTCTAAAGAGTGAGGTTCCCTTTGGGCCATTTCTTGTTGTAGGAACATTCACTGCATTGTTTTGGGGACAAGCGATTATTAATTGGTATTTAAATTTATTTTTATGAACAAAAGTTTTACTTTAATTGAGCTCCTTGTTGTTAGCAGTATAATTATTCTTTTGTCCGCGATAGTCTTTCCTAATTATCGAGGCATCGAGAGGCAATTCGCTCTTCAGAGGTCAGCCCATAAATTGGCCCAGGATATAAGAAGAGCCGGAGAGATGGCGATGTCAACAAAAGAATTTCAGGGAAAAGTTCCGGCTGGCTACGGAATTTATTTAAAGCAAGGAGAAAGGGATTATTTACTTTACGCTGATACTAATCCACCCGGGGGGAATGAGAGATACGATGGAGGAGATGACAAAATAGAAACTATTAATTTAGAGAAAAGAGTATATATTCAGAATATTTCGCCTTCTTCTTTGAGTATAAATTTTAAACCTCCCATACCGACTATTAAAATCAAAAATGGCCAAGATTCAACAACAGCTATAATAACCCTCTCGCTTGAATCCGATTCAACAAAAACAAAAATAATTAAAGTCAACTCCGCCGGTTTAATTGATGCTGAGTAAGGCATCTAAGCGTTTAAAGATATGAACGTTAAAACACAATAAAAATCATTTGCCAAAATGCTAAAATGCTTAAATGTTAAAATAATGAAGAGGGGTTTTACTTTATTAGAAGTAATCGTAGCTATTTTTGTAATTATGGTAGGAATAGCTGGAACTTTGGGCATAATTCAACAGGCAATTTCCTATATTCAACTTTCTTCCTCAAGACTTACAGCTAACTATTTAGCCCAGGAGGGAATTGAAATAGTTAGAAACATCAGAGATACAAATTGGCTTGAAGGGAGAACCAATCCAGGTATTACTTGGTCAGATGGTATTCCTTCGGGTAATTGGGAAGCAGATTATAAAACTCAAAATTTAACCCGGAGTTATGCTAGTACTTATTTAAATATTGATAATAGCAGTTTTTATAGTTATTCTTCTGGTTCTCCGACAAAATTTAAGAGAAAAATTAGTATTGCAAAAGACACAGATATTTTGAAAATTTCTGTTCAAGTTGAGTGGCAAGAAAAGGGAAGAAATTATCAAGTTACTGTCCAAGAGAATTTATATAAATGGTATTAAAATCATCTAAAATAAGTAAATGCTAATATGTTTAAATGCTTAAATGCTAAAAAGACGAAAGGGGGATTTACCTTGATCGAGATGCTGGCGGCGGTGATGATTTTTTCTCTGATTATAGGAGTAATTTCAGGAGTTTTTATTTCCGGTTTCAGGGGTCAGAAAAGTGCTTTATCTTCTCAAAGACTTTTAGATCAGACAAGTTATGTCTTAGAGTATATGAGTCGGGCTTTGAGGATGGCAAGCAAACAAACTACTGATATTCCTGCTTGTCTTTCCCAGGATGGCTTAAATTATGAAATTACCCATAGTGGTTCTGGCCTGAAATTTATAAATCATTTGGAAGAAGATGACTGCCAAGAATTTTTCCTTGAGGGTGCCCAATTAAAATACAGAAAAAAAATTGGTCAGGCAGGTGAGCAAATTTTCGACTTAACCTCAGCCTCCCTCCAAATAACCTCTCTTGACTTTGGTCCTTCGTCAGGTTGGTCCCAAGATGATGACCTCCAGCCAAGAGTAACAATCTTTTTAGCTGTGAAGGGCAAAGGTCAGAAACTCGAGGAACAGCCAAAGATAAAAATTCAAACCACAATTTCCCAAAGAAACCTCGATGTTAAATACTAATCCAACTATTAAGACTATGAACTATAAAAAAATCTCACGAAAAGGCGTTTCTCTCTATCTTGCCCTATTGATTATGGCCGTCCTTCTGTCTATAGGCTTGGGGATATCGTCCATTTTATTTGGTCAAATAAAGATAATAAGAGGGATAGGAGATTCGGTGGTAGCTTTTTATGCTGCTGATACCGGGATTGAAGAAGTCCTTTATAGAGGAGGCGCTGTTTCTGGAAATTTAGAAAATGGAGCAAGTTATAGCACCCGAGTTTTAGCACCCGGACCAGATTGTACAGCTACTAACTACTGCATCATATCAAAAGGAAGTTTTAAGGAAACAAAAAGGGCAATCGAAATCATCCGCTGATTATGACTACAAAAGAGGCTAAAAAGAGAATTGAAAAATTAAAAAAGGTGATTAATCATCACCGTTATTTATATCATGTCCTCGACCGTCAAGAGATTTCTGAAGCTGCTCTTGATTCTTTGAAAAAAGAACTTTTTGATTTGGAGCAGCGCTTTCCAGAATTTATTACCTCCGATTCTCCCACCCAAAGAATAGGAGGCAAACCCTTAGAAAAATTTGAGAAAATTAGACATCCCCAAGCTATGTTTTCTTTTAATGATGCTTTTTCAGAAGATGATATGAAAGATTGGCTGGAAAGAATTTCAAAACTTTTAACAGTTGAAGAGAAATCGGAGATAGATTTTTTCTGCGAGCTTAAAATTGACGGTTTAGCTATTGAGCTGATTTATGGGCAGGGGATTTTTAAAACCGGTTCTACCAGGGGTGATGGGATAATTGGAGAAGATGTTACTCAAAATTTGAAAACAATTGAAGCCATACCACTTAAATTAGAAACTCCCTCACGACTTGTCGTGAGGGGAGAAGCATTTATTCCTAAAAAAGAATTTGAAAAAATTAATCAAGAGCAAGTCAAAAAGAGATTAGCTCTTTATGCCAATCCAAGGAATGTGGCAGCCGGCTCTATCAGGCAGCTTGACCCAAAAGTAACAGCTTCTCGTCGCCTCGACTCTTTTGCCTATGATTTGACTACTGACCTTGGTCAAAAAACTCATCAAGAAAAACACCAGATTTTAAAAGCCTTAGGTTTTAAAACTAATCCCTACAATAAATATTGCAAAAATTTGAAAGAAGTTTTTGAGTTCCATAAAGTGAGCCAAAAGCTAAGAGAAAAGCTCTCCTATGAAATTGATGGGATTGTAGTCATTATTAATTCAAATAAAATTTTTGAGAAATTGGGAGTAGTAGGAAAAACGCCCAGGGGAGCTATAGCTTATAAATTTCCTTTAAAACAAGCCACCACCATTATTAAAGACATTATTATTCAGGTAGGCAGAACCGGAGCTTTAACCCCGGTAGCAATTTTGAAACCTGCGAAGGTTGGCGGAGTAACAATTTCAAGAGCCACTCTTCATAACGAAGAAGAAATAAAAAGAATAGGAGTAAAAATTGGTGATACGGTTATTGTCGGCAGGGCAGGAGATGTTATCCCTGATATTGTCAAAGTTTTACCAGGGTTAAGAACCGGAAAAGAAAAGGTTTTCAGAATGCCCAAAAAATGCCCGAGTTGCTTAGCTAAGCTAAGCAAACCTGAAGGAGAAGTTGTTTGGCGTTGCCAAAATCCAAAATGTTCAGCTCAGCTGAGAGAATATTTTCGTCATTTTATTTCAAAAGGAGCTTTTGATATTTCAGGCCTTGGTCCTAAAATTGTTGACAGAATGATTGACGAAAGACTAATTTCTGACCCAGCTGATTTATTTGCGCTTGAGAAAGGAGATTTATTACCCCTTGAAAGGTTTGCTGAAAAATCGGTTAAAAATTTAATCGAGGCGATTCAGTCTCGAAAAAAAATTCAATTGTCAAAATTTATCTACGCTTTGGGAATTAGAAATGTTGGAGAAGAAACTAGTCGGGATTTGGCAGACAATTTTGGTTCTTTAGAAAAATTAAAAAAAGCAAACCTTGGAGAATTACAAAAAGTTATGAATATTGGCCCAGTAGTGGCAAAAAATATTCACAATTGGTTCTCTCAAAAAAAGAATTTGGAATTTTTGGAGAAACTAAAAAAAACCGGAGTAGAAATTATTGAAGAGAAGAAAGTTCGCCATCAACCATTAAAAGGAAGAACCTTTGTTTTAACAGGTGTTCTAGAAACAATGACCAGAGAGGAAGCAAAAGAAAAAATCCGGTTTTTGGGCGGGGAAATTTCTGAATCAGTTTCAAAAAGAACTGATTTCGTTGTTGCTGGCAAAGAACCCGGCTTAAAAAAACTTAGCAAGGCAAAAGAATTAAGCATTAGAATAATAAAAGAAAAAGAATTTCTAAATTTACTTAAATGAAACTGACAAAGGTAACAAAGGAGAGTTGACAGAGGACGGGCCTCTGTTAGCTCATCAATTATCAATAGAAATGAAGAGTTTTTTAATTCATTTTAAAAAGTTGGATTGGATATTGATTATTGTTACTTTGCTTTTAGTAAGTATTGGACTCCTGTCAATATATAGTAGCTCATTGGGAAAGGGGGATTTTTTTAATTTTAAAAAGCAAATTATTTTTTTTGGAGGAGGATTTTTTTTAATGCTCGGCCTGAGTTTTGTTGATTGGAGAAGTTTAAGAGAAGATCCTTACTTAATTTTAATTCTCTATTTTCTTTGTTTAGCTGCTCTGGTTGGTTTATTTTTTTTCGCCCCAGAAATTCGGGGAGTGAGAAGTTGGTACAAAATTGGCCCGATTTCGATTGACCCGATAGAATTTACCAAAATTGTTTTAATAATTTTATTAGCCAAATATTTTTCAGGAAGACATATTGAAATGTATCGGATAAGACATATTCTTCTTTCCGGGTTCTATGTTTTAATACCGGCTCTTTTAATTTTTTTTCAACCAGAACTGGGTTCAATTTTAATTTTAATTGCTCTATGGGTGGGAATTTTGCTTATATCTGGGATAAAAATCCGCCATTTTTTAATCCTTTGCTTCTGTGGTCTTTTAGTTCTAATTTTAGGTTGGTCAGCTTTTTTAAAAGATTATCAAAAAGAAAGAGTTATAAATTTTATTGTACCCCAAATTGAACCCTTAGGAGGAGCCTGGTCACAGACTCAAGCAAAAATTGCCATAGGTTCTGGTGGAATTTTTGGCCAAGGTTTAGAACAGGGTTCTCAGACTCAATACGGTTTTTTACCGGAACCCCAGACCGATTTTATTTTTGCAGCTATTGCTGAAGAATTTGGCCTGGTCGGGGTGGGAATTTTACTCTTTTTATTTTCTCTCCTGATCTGGAGGATAATAAAAATTACCCTATCGGCAAGTAGTAATTTTCCTCGCCTTTTTGGTACCGGACTTGCTATTCTTATAATTTCCCAAGTTTTTATCAATATCGGTATGAACCTTGGAATTTTACCGATAATAGGAATTCCTTTGCCTTTAGTAAGTTATGGGGGTTCTTCTTTGGTTATGACTTTTGTTGGTTTGGGTATATTGCAGAGTATTAAAAGCCGTTAACAGTTTGACGGCTTGCTTATATGGCGTTAAAATTAAAGAATGCTTTTTCAGCTTCCGATTCAAAAAACTTCACCTGAAATTCAACAATAACAAAAAAGCAATATGATAAATCAAAAAGATATTGAAGAGGGCGAAGAAGATAAATCTTCTTCTTCCCTTTTCGCTGACGCCCGGGAAGAGAAAGAGAAAATTCTAACCATTATTGATAACTTGGCCGATGGGCTAATGGTCTTTGACAAGGAAGGAAAACTTTCATTAATTAATCCTGTGGCCAAAAAAATTTTTGAGATTGAAAAAGAGATTTTAGGTAAATCAATTGTTGAATTTATAAATTTCCCCAATCTTAAAAATTTATTTTATCTTTTAGGAAAAGAAATCAAAGAAGTTTTTAGAAAGGAATTGGAAATTAGAAAAAATTTAATTTTAGAAATAACTTCTCTTCCAATTTTGAAAGAAGGAAAAAAACTTGGCAGCCTAATTATTCTCCACGATATTACCAGAGAAAAAACAATTAAAAGGATGAAGACTGAATTTGTTTCTATCTCTGCCCATCAGCTGAGGACGCCGCTTTCAGAGATTAAATGGACGTTGGAAACATTATCAAAAGAAAAATTAGGAAAATTAACAGAAGGACAAAAGGAAATACTTGAAAAGGCTTATGATTCTAATAAAAGGATGCTTGCTCTTATTGATGACCTTTTAGATGTAGTCAGAATAGAAGAAGGCAGGCGTCTTTATAAATTAACTCTTTCTAACTTTGAAGAAGTTATCCAATCAGTTATAGAATCTTATCAGGAGAAAATTAGAAAGAAGCAAATTAAATTTGAATTCCGGGTTCCAAGTAAGAAATTGCCAAAAATTAAAATTGATACCGAAAAGATGCCTTTGGCGATTCAGAATCTTTTAGATAATGCCATTAGATATAATTTACCGGGAGGCATGATAACTATTACTTTAAATTCTACAGAAAAAGAAATAGAATTTTCAATTGAGGATACCGGAATCGGAATTCCTGAGAACCAGCAGCAAAATGTTTTTAAAAAATTTTTTAGAGGATCAAATGCTGTTAAAATGGAAACTGAAGGAAACGGTCTCGGTCTTTTCATTGTAAAAAATATCATTGAAGCTCATAACGGAAAAATTTGGTTTCAATCAGAGGAAGGGAAAGGCACAACCTTTTATTTTAATCTGCCTTTAAAATAAATATGAAAAAGAAAATTTTGGTGATTGAAGATGAGAAAACTTTAAGATTCCTTATTGTTCAAACCTTACTTCAAGAAGGTTTTGAGGTTGAAGAGGCAATTGACGGAGAAGAAGGAATTCAAAAACTAAAAAAGAATAAACCGGATTTTATTTTGTTAGATCTGCTTTTGCCGGGCATCAACGGCTATGAGGTCTTATCAAAGATAAAAAGAGATTCTGATTTAGAATCAATTCCGGTAATTATTCTTTCTAATCTTGGCCAAGAAGAGGAAATTAAAAAAGGATTGAATTTAGGGGCAGTTGATTATTTAATTAAGGCCCATTTCACTCTTGATCAGATTGTTGCCAGAATAAAAAAGTTTTTGAAGTAATTCTATAATCCTAAAAAAATGTTGACTTTGTTTTTGGTAACTTCCAATACTCCTCGTTTAAATTGGTAAGTGGTTTTCTTTTTGTCCGGAGTAAGAATTGAAAGGTTGTTAAAAATAAGGCTAATAAAGTTGGTATGTTTGGGCAAAATATCAAATTTGCCCAATTTATTTTGAGACGAAACTACCTCTGCCTTTCCCTGATAAAAAACTTCTTTGACAATTGGCAGCCAGAATACATTTACTTCTAAAAATTCTTTTTTTTTAGAATTCATAGAATTAATTCAAATAGACTAAACCTCCTTCATAGCAAACATTTAACGGGGTAAATCGCCGATACCAAGCAAGGCCTCATCGGGAAGTCGGTCTAATTCCCCTTCTAAAATCTTCCTTATCCCTCGGACAGTTTTTTCTCTTCCTACATATTTACCCGGTTTTCCGGTCTGCTTAGTTAGAACAAAAAGGTCTTGGGTCATAAAATTCAAAATTTTTCTTGCTCGATGATAGATAATTCTATCTTCCATCAATAGTTCCGCTTCTCCGACAATAGAGACGATTCTTTGGAGTTCTTTATATCTTTCTAAAATTCTTTTTGCCTCTAAAAGTATTTGATAATGTTCCTCTCCCAGAATGACTGGAGTTGTCACCGAGGAAGAAGAAGCTAAAATGTCAATTGCTGGATATCTTCCTTCCTGGTAAATATCACGAGAAAAAATAACCATCGAATCAAAATAGGGGATGACGGCTTGAACTCCAGGGTCAGTGATATCATCGGCTGGAACATAAACTGCCTGAATACTGGTAATAGAGGCTTTTTTAGTTGAGACCAATCTTTCTTGCAGGGCCCCGATTTCACTATCTAAGGTTGCCTGATAACCTCCTTCTGAGGGGATATTCATTAATAAAGTTGAAAGTTCATTGCCGGCCTGTAAAAATCGATAGACATTATCAATAAAGAAAATGGTGTCTTTTTTTTGAATATCTCTAAAATACTCAGCGATGGTAGCAGCCGATAGTCCCACTTTAAACCGGATAGCTGCTGTTTCATTCATTTGGCCAAAGACTAAAACTGTCGATGGCAAAACATTAGTTCTCTTCAAAGTTTCGTAGAGCTCGTAACCTTCTCTAATTCTTTCTCCGATTCCAGCGAAAACTACAATTCCTCTTTCTTGAAAAACAACATTATGCATCAATTCTGAAAGAAGAACTGTTTTTCCCAAGCCGGCTCCGCCAAAAATTCCCAATTTCCCCCCTTTCATTAAAGGAGCAAAAAAATCAATTACTTTTATTCCAGTTTCAATTAATTCTTTTTTCAATATCGTTTCTGGATAAACAGGAGAATGTTGGTAAATTGCCCTTTTTTCTTTAATTTCAAATTGAGGAAGGTTATCAATGGGATGGCCAAAAACATTAATTACCCTTCCCAAAAGCATTTGACCCACTGGAATCTTCAGGGTTTGGCTAGTTTTTTTCAGTTTGGCTCCTCGATATAAATTTTCACTTTTAGTTAGAGAAAAACACAAAAAGACCTCTTTTTTTATAGCGCTTACTACCTCTAATTTTACTTCTGGATCATCTTCTAAAACTAAAATTTCTCCTAAAAAAAGATTACCATCGTAAAATTCTACTTCCACTACATTTCCCAGAATTGATAATATTTGCCCTTTTTGGTTCATAATTTAATACTGCTAAAAAGTTCAATTTGTTTTTTATTTAATTTTTGCCTTTTCAACTTATTTTCAGCTGTTGATAATTTTTGTTCTAAGTTTTTTGTATTTTCAGTGGCTTGATACATAGCCATCACTCGCGAAGCATATCGAGCCAATTGATGTTCTAAAATGGTTTGGTTAAACAAGACGCCAATGATTTCTGTCTCAAAAAATTCCAATACTGCTTCGGGCGATGGCTCAAAGAGATAGGGGTGAACTTTTTCAAATTTTTCCTCAAAAGGTAACTTTCCCGAGATTTCACTCATTATCGGTTTTTGAGATAAGACTTTTTCATATCTTCCATGAGAAACAATGATTTTTTTATAATTTTTTATAAAGTCAAGAATTTCTCCAATTCTTTCTTCTTCCGGCTTTACATCATTTAATTCAAAATAAAACATTTTATGTCCAAACCCACTGCCTTCGGCTAAATATTTACCCGTCCTTCCTACCACCGCTAAATCTGCTTTATTCTTTTCTAAATATTTTTGAATTTCTTTCCAGATATCTAAAATTAAAGCTCCATAAAAAAATTGATTTGCCGAGAGAAAAACAACTAACCTTTCTTTTTCTGCTCGGCGAAAAGAAATTTTTTCTTTTCTAATCCATCCCTTTTTTAAAGAAAAAAGATAGGCTGATTTGATTCTTTGGTAAGTATTCAGTAATTCTCTAAAAGATTCTCGATTCTTTAATACTTTTTCTCTAATTTGTTTCATTCTTAAATTGGCAATTTCCTGATAAGTGCTGGCAATATTCTTAATTATTGATATCATTTCTAAGTTTTTTCTTATTTCTTTAAGGGTAGGCATGTTAATGTGAAATTGCTTTTTTAATTTCCGACATTATTTCTTTCGTCAAAAATTGAAGATGGTCAAAATCTTTTATTTCTTCAATTTCTTCTTTGAACCCTGGTAAAACTCCCTTTCGGTAATTTTCCAACAGTTTATCAATTTCTATTTTCATCTCTCTTAAAGATTTATCTTTCCAAAAGCCAGACAATAAAAGTCCGATCAAAAGCAATTGCAGTTTTCGGGGAATTGTTATCTCAACCTCTTGATTAAAAAGAGATTCTAATTTTTCACCAAACTCAATGTTTTTTTGAATTTCTGCCGGCAATTCAGCGCCAAATTGGGTAATTTCTAACAATCTTTGATATTCAACCAATTTCTTCCTGATCCAGCCGGACAGCTCTCTTTCTATGGGAGCTTTTGTTTGATTTCCTACCCTTGAAACCGAAAGAAAAGCATTTATTGCTGGTCTTTTTCCCTTTCTAAACTCATTGATATCAAAAAAAATATGACCATCGGTCATTGCTATTAGATTAGTTTGGATATAACCAGAAAGGTCATTTTCTAAAGTTTCAGCTACTGGCAGAGCGGTAATACTCACTTCTTTACCTTCTTTACTTTTAATATTTCCGGCCCTTTCCAATAGAGCGGCCTGAATATGAAAAATTTCTCCGGGGTAAGAATCTCTTCCCGGTACTCTCTTTAATAAAAGCGATATTTCTCTATAAATTTTGGCATGAGTGGTTAGGTCATCTAAAACAATTATTACCTTTTTTCCTTTATCTCGAAAATATTCGGCAATACTCATCCCGCTATAAGGAGCTAAATAAGTTAGGGTAGGGGAATCATCAGGCGTAGTATGGATTATTATTGTTTGGTCAAAGACTTTTTGGTGCTTTAAATATTCCTCTACCCATTTAATGGCTGTATCCTTTTTTCCGATTCCCACATAAACACAAACTACTCCTTTTTTTGTCTGACTGACAATGGTTTGTAAAAGGAAAGCGGTTTTCCCTGTTTTACCATCGCCAATTATCAATTCTCTTTGACCATATCCAATTGGAACTAAAAGGTCAACGAGTGTCACTCCGCTCTCCAAAGGTGTATTCACTCTGACTCTTTTTATAAAAGAAGGGGCGTCTTTTTTGACTGGTTGATATTCTTTTTCTCCTCTAATTGGTCCTAGGCCATCGGTTGGTTGAGAAAGAGGATTAATTATTCTCCCTAGTAATTCTTGACCAATAGGTATTTCAAACGATTTCTCTGTCCTTACTACTGCCTCTCCAATTTTTAGCTCTTTAATATCAATCATTAAAATCTCAGCTAATTTTTCTTTTAAACCATGGACAATTCCCCTTTTTCCAGTATTAGTGATTACCATTTCTTCTAGCTTTAAACCTGGTAGGCCGGAAACATAAGCTACTGAATGCGAAAGAGAAGTAACATAACCTATTTCTCTCGTTTTTTCTAAATAAGTTTCAAAATGACTCATAATTGTTTTTGAGAAAACAACTTATCTATCTCTTTGGCTAATGAAAGATTAATCTGTCTTCCTTGATATTCTATGAGTGCTCCGCCGACAATTTCTGGATTGAAATTAAAATCTAAAATCACCTTTTGGTTGATTTCTTTTTCCAGCCAAAGGGAAATTTTATTAATAAATTCTTTTTTTGGCTGGAAAGCAATTACTATTTTAATTTGAGGGAGATTTTGAAGATGTTTTTCAAAATTTTCAAAAAAAATCCGATTATCTTCAGGATTTTTTGAAATTATTTTCTTTTTTTCCAATTCTTCAAGTTCTTTTCTGAAATCTTCTTCTATATTTCCCTTAACCCTTTCCGATAGGGGAATATTTATATTTTTAAAAATTGACTCCTGAACTAAATTTATTTCTTCAAGGAGAAATAATAAATCTTCCTTAGTAACTATTTTTTTAGCAAAATCTCTAAATATCTCCATTTTACATTATTTTCATCATCTCATTATAAAATTTTTTCCTTTTTTGCTTTTTCTAAAGCTTGTAGAACTAATTCTTCGTGAGTAGAAAGATCAATTGCTTTTCCGATTGTTTTCTTTGCCACATCTTCTATTATTTGATAAATTTTTTGGTCTATCTCTTTTAATTTTTCTTTTTTATAATCTTCAATATTCTTTTCGGTTTGGGCAATTTTTTGGTTTATGGATTTTGTAGCCGTCTGGTAAATTCGGCCGATTTTTTCATCCAGACCTTTGCTTAATTCATCCGTTCTTTTTTTTGCCCCTTGTAATATTGAATCTTCGGCCTGAGAGCAGGTATTGCTGAATTTTAAAATTTCGTTGTTGGTTATTTCATCCCAATTAGCTATCTTATTTTCTGCTTCTTGGGAAAAAACGGCTATTTGTTCTTTATAAGATTCTATTACTTCATCGGCAATTTTTTGGCTGATTTCCGAAATAGTCTTCTCTGTTTCCTGGTTAATCATTTTTTCTAATTCTAATAAGAATCCTTCAGAGAATTTTAAAGATATAACGTCCTTTTCTTCTTTTTCTTTTTTGGACCTTTTCGCTAAATAATAAATATCTAAGCCAAATAAAATTACTGCCATTATTGCCAAAATGCCAAAGCCAAGCAAAATAATAAGGAAAATTTGAGTATTCATATTAATAAAGTATAACAAATAAAGCCAACCCCAGTCCAGCCAGAGTTAAAACTAAAATCCCGATTAAATTTAAAACCATTGCCAACTGAATGCTCTTTTTGGCTAAAGGGTTTCTACCCATAGCTTCTACTCCTTTACGCAAGGCGCTTACAAAAGCAAAAAAACCGGCAAAAAAACTGCCGCCCCCTAAGATAAGCGCGAAAATATATCGTAACACCGCAGGAAAGTTTTCCGGTTTTCCTAATTGCCTCCATATTTCACCGAAGATGCCAGTTATTGGAACTTTACCTGAAGTATATTGATATTGAATATTAATCTTAGTTTTAATTAATCCCTCTTCTTGATTAAAATCTTCCAAAGCTCTTCCTACTACAAATCCAGATTGAGTTGCTTTTTGTCCTGTTCCTTGTTTTTCCGAAGAAGTAATGAAATCACCCTTTTTTATTTCTCCATTAATATTGCTTACTTTGACTGATGTTTCTCCAAATGAGACTATCGGCAGGGTAGTAGGGGTTGGTTTACCGAAAACTAAAATCGGAGTTTCTCCCACTACTCCAATTATGTTTTCGTCATAAGGAATGTTTGAGCGAAACAATCCTTCTTTGGTTTGAGAAATAATATCTCCAACTTTTACTTCCGGGTCAGCCACTTCAAGATTTTTGGCAATAAGGGCCATATCCTGGGCAAAAACAATTCCATTTAGAATAAAAACTAAAGAAAATATTAATAAAACTAATTTGAATTTTTTTGTCATCGTTTCTTTATTATATCTCAATATTTTGGATAAAGAAATAGATAAATCAAAAATATTAAATATTAGAAATAAGGCTTAATAAACGTTTTTCTTTTTCCCGGAAAGGAAGTTTTCTATGATTATATCTCCAGGCGTATTCTCCCAAGTAAAGAGGTAATTTTTCTTTACGAATGCCGCCTTTTGCCGAGAGTTTTCTTTTTAAATATCCCCAGAATGTTTCAAGAGCATCAATACGATATTTTTTGTTTTCAGGAGGAACTACTCTATAGAAACGGCCTCTAAATGCCAACCCGATATATTTTTGCCACTCTTCGGAATAGCTAATAGACTCTTTTTTTTCTTGAGCTTTGAGAAAAAGTTTTAAATCTTGAGCCTTAATATTTGATAAAATTTTAGCATAAACTTTTTCTTCCTTGCAAAGAATGCCGATAATTGGATGTTTAATTTTATTATCTGATTTAAAATCTAAACGTCCTCCAAGATAATCCTTGCCTAATTTCATTATTCCGCGGAGGGCATCGGGAATATCTCTAAGCATCAATATCCTTAAAAGAGTTAATACTTTTAAAAGTTTATACTTGGAGATATTAACTCTTTCCAGAATAATGTTGGTTGAATGCTCTAAAAGGAATTCGGAGATAACCTCATTTAATATCTCATTTGGAATATTAAGAGGATTGGGCTTTAAAGTAAAAATATGGCGGCAATTCTTGCATTTCAAACGATTATCGCTGGTTTTCCAAAACCTTAACCCAGAGCATTTTGGGCACTTTATTCCGTTAGATAATCCTTCGTATTTAATTGAGTTTGTCTGAGAATGATTCATTGCCTAATTATAACATGTTTGGTTCAGTTTCCAAACTTTATCCCTTATTTTCAGAAATATTCTTTTTCCCGCGGCGGGAATTTAACCTAATCCGCCCAAATTTTACCAAGGGCAAAACTTACAGCGGACAGGTAATGTCAAAATTCAAAACTATTTTGAGTTTGTGATTTAGTGCTTTGGACTTTAGATTTCTCGGTTACTCGAATCGCAATGAAGGGTGAAGAAGAGATTTATCTCTTCGCCTACCCGAGTCGCAGCGAAGTCAAAGAGCGCTCCGCACTCTTTTCCACCTTCGTCCCGCAAACGAGACTCGGTGAGTGAAGAAGAACGGATGTTCTTCGACTATATTTATAGATGAAGTTTTCCACAATTGTAGCCCTTGACAAGGGTGTTTACTTCAAAGATAATGAAATAATCGATTTATTTCCCGTCACGGGAAATGATTTCCTAAAGAAAAATAAGATAAAAAGATAAAAAAAGAAGACCCGTTTACTCTCTCAAATTTTTTCAAAATTTAAGAGAGCGATAAGCGCCAAAGATTAGGAAAAAATTAGTCGCTTTTTTGCTGAATACATAAAATATTTATGTGCTTCAGTATGGGTCTTCTGCGTTGAAGTTTACCAAACCTAAAAGATTATGTCAATAGAGAATAAAAATGAAAATTTAATAAGCATTGAAGAATTTATTGCTAGAGCAAGAAGACTTGGAGTTGATTTTGGAAAAGGTGACCCTAAAAATCGTCTGCGCTATTACGTCAAAATCGGTCTTTTGCCACATCTTCAAAGAAAGTCTTTTAACGGTCTGCCTCCAAACGGTGCTTACTTGGAAAGCACTCTTGGAATTTTGCTTGAGATTGACAAAAAATTAAAAGCCGGAAAGAGTATTCAGGAAATAAAAAGAGAGGAAGAAGAAAAAGTTTTTGAGAAAAAGCTGCCAAAAATTACTACTCCCCATACATATATGTATGGTCCGGGAATTGAATCTTTTCAGTTAAAAACTGAAGTTCCGCAAACAGAAAAAGAAAAAGGAGAAGAATTGGAAATCAAAGAAACTCCTGAAATTATTATTGAAAGAAAACCCTTTGTAAAAATACCGGCTATTTTAAAAATTGTGCTTTTGGTTTTAATTTGCGTTTCAACCCTTTTTTTTACAGATGAAAAAATTAATTTTATAGATCCAATTCCTTATTTTTTAGCTAATATAAGCGAACATATAAGTGGATTTAGAAAATTAACTCAATTGCCGGCTTCTTCTCTTCGCGAAGAAGTTTTTAGCCTTCCGGCTGTTGAACCCTATCTTACTATCAATGCTGAAACAGCTATTAACGCTCTTTTAAAAGCAAAAGAAAAAATAACTGCCCCAAGTTTCGCTTTAATCAGAAATGAATTTGAAGGAAGAATTACTGCTGCCGGACTTACTGTTGAGAGAGAATATAATTTTCCAGATTTATCCGGAACTGTTTGTTTAGCTACCGGAAATTGTTTTGGTTTAGAAGGAGAAGTAATTACCCTTGGCGGCACCCCCAACAGATTAGCTAAATTTATTTCTGCTCAGGAAGTTAGAGATTCTTCAATCAGCGATTTATACCTTGGGGGGGTAGCAATTGCTATTGATTCAGTCGGTAATGTTGGAATTGGAATTGAAGATCCTGCTCATCCTTTCCATGTTGAGGGAAGGATTCAGGCAACAGGTGATATTTGTACTGATTTGAAAGGCGGCAGGTGTTTGAGCACTTTGCGGGTTGGTGGTGGTGGAGGAGGAGGTATTGGCGGTTCAGGTTCTGCCAATTATCTTTCAATCTGGACCAGCTCCGGCAGTTTAGGAAATTCTATTCTCTATCAGACCGGCGGGAATATTGGCATCGGGACGACGGGGCCGGCGGCGACGGCGTTGTTGGACCTCACCTCGACGGAGAAAGGATTTCTTGCCCCGCGAATGACAGAAGCCCAAAGAGATGCTATCTCTTCACCAGCAACAGGACTTTTCATTTACAACACAACCACCAACCAGTACGACATGTACAACGGAACATCATGGGGCGCGGTTGGCGGCGGCGTGCCCACTGACGCCCAGTACGTTACCTTAGCAGTCAATGCCACTTTAACCGATGAAAGAGTCTTAACCGCCGGAACCAATATTTCAGTAACTGATGGAGGAGCTGGAGGTAATGTAACAATAGCTACCATAAATAATCCTGTTTTCTCAACCTCAGTTACCTCTCCAATTATTTATGGTTCTTCGGCTGCCTCGGGTAATCTTACTTTAAGAACAACTTCTGATGCTACCAAGGGTTACGTCATTTTAGCTGACGATGGCGGCAACGTCGGCATCGGGACGGCAAGCCCTACTTCCCTTTTTTCTGTTGGTGCCTCTTCCCAATTCCAGATAGATACTTCTGGAGATATTATCAAACTAAAAAACCTTACCTATTCTTGGCCTTCATCTCATACTGCTGATGGTTTCTTAAAAGATGACGGTTCAGGAACCTTAACCTGGACAACCATTGGCGGAGCAGGAGGAGTAACTGGCAGCGGAACTGCTGGATACATTCCCAAATGGAGCACCAGCACTACTTTGACTGATTCTGTTTTATATGAAACTGGAGGCAATATTGGCATTGCCACAGCCAGCCCGGAAGTGGAATTAGATATTGCTGGCCAAGCCAGAATTACCAGCACTACCACTCCCCAGTTATCAGTAAGATACGATGCTGCCAAGTATCTCAATACCCTCCTTTCTTCAGGTGAAACCACTTTTCAGACTGGTTTTTCCTCTTTCTTGTTTAAGAGTCTACAGCAAGCAGTTTATTTTTGGACAAGAAAATCTGACTGGGATGCCCCTGATGTAGGAACTTATTCTGCTCCTGCCTTTGCCGACTTAGACGATGACGGAGATTATGATTTATTGATTGGAAGATATTATGGACAAAGCTATGGCTATGAGAACACAGGAACTGTTTCCAGCCCAGCCTGGACAAGAGAATCTGACTGGGATGCTCCTGATATAGGCGATCTTATGCCTGCTCCTGCCCTTGCCGACTTAGACGATGACGGAGATTATGATTTATTGATTGGAAGCTTTGATGGAATAAGTTATGCCTATGAGAACACCGGAACTGTTTCCAGCCCAACCTGGACAAGAAAATCTGACTGGGATGTCTCTGATGTGGGGACTGGGAGTGGCCCTGGCTTTGCCGATTTAGACAATGACGGAGATTATGATTTATTGATTAGAGAAATTAGCGGAGTAAGTTTGGGTTATGAGAACACAGGAACTGTTTCCAGCCCAGCCTGGACAAGAGAATCTGACTGGGATGCTCCTAGTGTGGGACTTTCTTATTCTTCACCTGCCCTTGCCGACTTAGACGATGACGGAGATTATGATTTATTGACTGGAGCCAGTGGTGATAGAGTTTATGCCTATGAGAACACAGGAACTGTTTCCAGCCCAGCCTGGACAAGAAAATCTGACTGGGATGCTCCTGATGTGGGATCTGCTAGACCTGCCCTTGCCGACTTAGACGATGACGGAGATGATGATTTATTGATTGGAGCCACTGGTGGAGTAAGTTATGCCTATGAGAACACCGGAAGTGGTGGTCAACTGACTACCCGTTTAGTTATAGACCAAGACGGTAAAGTTGGCGTCGCTACGACAGCACCCTATGAAAGATTAGAGGTGGCGGGAGGGACAAGAGTTGGTCAGGCACCGACAACCTATACTACCCTTTCAGCTGATATGACTGACAGTCAGACTACTGCCACTGTTGCCTCTACCTCTGGTTATCCTTCGGTTGGAACCTTGCTAATTGATTCAGAAGCTATGACTTATACAAATAAGAGCGACACCGTGTTTACTGGTTTAACCAGAGGGGCTTTGGGAACAACGGCCGCTACCCATAGTTCAGGAGTAACAGTCAAAAACTATCTCTTTACTGCCTTAGCTACCGCCACCACTCCTAACATGGTAATAACTGGAGAGGGTAATCTGGGCATCGGGACGACAAATCCTGGGGCCAAGCTCGATCTTAGCTATACCCAGACAGCAGTTGGAGGAGACGAAGGAATAAGAAGTTTGGTGACCCAAGGAACCAATGCCTTAACAGGCACTCTAAGGGCTGGCTACTTTGTTGCCACCAACGGAGAACTTGACAGCTCCTCTGGCACTATCAGAGGAATAGAAGTTAAAGCCAGAGCTGCAGGTTCTGACCTGACAGGAGGTTCAGTCGGCACTCTGGAAGCAATCTCAGCTTCAGCTGATGCTAAGGATGAAACTGTCATCACCTTAAGAGGAGCAGAACTTATCTTAGACGGTCAAACAGGAGCCAGTGTTACTACAGCTGTCGGCTTAAGGATTGCTAACAACTTCCAGGCAAATATAGCCACTACTTCTTATGGTCTTCAAATCTACCGTGATTCCTTTGACTATACAGCTGATATTCAATTATCTTCTGGTGGCACTATTGGTGGCTCCAGCGGAACTTTATCTATCACCAGTGGGGGCAACGTCGGCATCGGCACAACTGGACCAGATAGGAAATTAGACGTTTTAGACGCTTCTAACCCTCAACTTCGTCTTACTCAGGCAGATGAATCAGTCTATGCTGACTTTCAAGTAGATTCTAATGGTGATTTGGTAATGAATGTTGACGGAGTTAGTAATCAATTAGTTTTAGATGATGGAGGTAATATCGGCATCGGCACAGCCAGTCCTACTTCTCTTTTTTCTGTTGGTTCTGCTTCTCAATTCCAGGTAGATAGTTCTGGAGATATTATCAAGCTAAAAAACCTTACCTATTCTTGGCCTTCTGCTCATACTGCTGATGGGTTTTTGAAGGATGATGGCTCAGGTAGTTTGGCTTGGACAACCATTGCTGGAGCCGGAGGAGTAACTGGAAGCGGAACTGCTGGCTATCTGCCTAAATGGAACACCAGCACCGATTTGACTGATTCTGTTTTGTATGAAACCAGCGGCAAGGTCGGTGTTGCCACAGCCAGCCCGGAGGTGGAATTAGATATTGCTGGTCAAGTCAGAATTACCAGTACTACTACTTCCCAGTTATCAGTAAGATACGATGCTAACAGATATCTCGATACTATTCTTTCTTTAGACAATGAAACTATTCTTCAGACTGGTCTTTCCTCCTTCTTGTTTAAAAGCCTGCAGTCAATAGATTTCTGGGCAGCAGAATCTGACTGGGATGTTTCTGGGCCTGCTGACCCTAGACCAGCCTTTGCCGACTTAGACAATGATTTAGATTATGATTTATTGATTGGGGTGGGTTCGAACGGATCAGTGCCTAACGGATACAGCTATGCTTATGAGAACACTGGAACTGTTTCCAGTCCAACCTGGACAAGAAAAGGCGACTGGGATCCCCCTGATGCAGGAAAGCAAGCTGCCCCAGCCTTTGCCGACTTAGACAATGATTTAGATTATGATTTATTGATTGGAACCGAGAATGGGATAAGCATTGGCTATGAAAATACCGGAACTGTTTCCAGCCCAACTTGGGCAGCAAAATCAGACTGGAATGTTCCTGATGTGGGAGATTATAGTAGACCAGCCTTTGCCGACTTAGACAATGATTTAGATTATGATTTATTGATTGGAGCGAGTGATGGATATAGTTATGGTTATGAAAACACCGGGACTGTTTCCAGTCCAACCTGGGAAGCAAAATCAGACTGGGATACCTCTGATGTGGGAACTCGGGCTAGCCCAGCCTTTGCCGACTTAGACGATGATTTAGATTATGATTTATTGATTGGAGACAATAGTGGAATAAGCTATGGCTATGAAAACACCGGAACTGTTTCCAGCCCAACTTGGATAGCAAAATCCAGCTGGGATACTCCTGATGTGAGTGCTTGGGCTGGTCCAGCCTTTGCCGACCTAGACAATGACGGAGATTATGATTTATTGATTGGAAACCAGCAGACATATTGCTATGGCTATGAAAACACTGGAGGTGGTGGCCAACTGACTACCCGTTTAGTTATAGACGGAGACGGCAATGTCGGCATTGGGACGACGAATCCTACAGCAAAATTCCAAGTTGTACAAACGGCAACAGCAACAGGAGAATTAACAGGCATTGTTTATACTGGAGCAGTTAATACCGATCAAACGCTCTCAACAGAAATACCAGCCGTAACTATTACAACTGCTGGCAGGCAATGGGCAACAGGAGCATTAACAACTCAAAGGGAGGTTCTAATTACAGCTCCGACTTATTCGTTTGTTGGAGCAAGCACTATTACAGATGCTGCTACATTAGCGGTCGCAGGTGCTCCAATAGCAGGTACAAATGCAACACTTACAAACACTCATGGACTCTTGATTCAAGCTGGAGCGGTTGCGGCTGGAGCTACTAACTCCTATGGCTTAACCGTCAATACTCAAACTGGCGCTACAAACAACTATACTGCTGCTTTTCTTGGCGGCAACGTGGGCATCGGGATGGCAACGCCAGCATATGCTTTGGATGTTTATGGTACCTTAAGAAGCACTGCCACCACTGCTTTAGCCACTGTTGATGGCAACGTCGGAATCGGGACGACCAATCCGTCCGTTAAACTTGAAGTTTTAGGAAAAATCTATGGACGTACTTCAGGAGAAGGAGCATCAAGCAAACTTCTAAGAATTTTTAATGCTCCTATAACACTAGAAACATTTGATACCGATGCTGCTTTAGATAATGGTGAAACTTATGGTATCTTTACCAACTACGAAGGTGGTGGTAGTGATGGCCAAGTAACTAGCGGTGTTTATCGGGCCAGCTATGCTGCGACTAGCGGAACATACGTTTATCTAAGAACTACTAATAATATTGGTTCAACTTTCGGCTACCAAGTGGAAGCTCTTAAAAATTATTGCGAAGGCTCGAATTATTGTGGCGTCAAGTTCGGTATTTGGACCGGGACCAATTCGCCTACTGGCGAATTTGATTATTGGTCAACTTCGACTAGTTTGCTCCATCTTGGTTTCTATAGCTACTATCCTAATCCTACTCTAACTAGAACTGACCAAAACAACATAAAATATTATTATAACGGGACTACTTGGCAAACTGGTTCGAGCAACTGGCTAGGAATAACTATTGATTTTGCCAAAGAATACCGAATTACTATCACTAGAGATGCGGTAAACTTAACACTTACTATTTTCAACGTCACCGATAGTGTCCAAACCGGAACGGTAACCGTTGCCAATTCAGATTGTCTGGCTCTTGGTACTAATACTCATTTTTGGTTTGGCTATCCTAATAATTTCGGTGGCCATCCTTCTATTTTTGATTTTGATAACGCTGGCCCTCAAGAAGATGTTTTTGAAGTTGATAAGTTTTATGTTAAACAAAGCGGCGATGCTTATATCGCTGGTAATTTAGGTATCGGGACAACGGCACCAACCGCCAATTTAGATGTCAAAGGTAATTTAAACACCGCTCTAACAGGCACGGTGGCAGTGACCAGTCTATCTACGGCTGTAGTGGGCACTGGCACAGCATTTACCACAGAGTTGATTGTAGGAGACGCCATTAAAATTAAGTCAGAAATCTTTACTGTTTCCGAAATTACTGGTAACCTCAATCTTACTCTTGATTCTGCCTATCAGGGGGATACTGAGTCAGGGCTTGTGGCCTACAAGGATAGCAATTTATTTTATGTCCAAGATGGTGATGCTGCAGGCAAAATGGTTATTGATAAGTCCGGCAACGTCGGCATCGGGACAGCGAGTCCAAGCCACTTATTACATCTTTCCGAAACTACTACAGCAGCAGGCGGGGATACTCTTTTACGGGTTACTGGCTTGCATACCGATGACACTGCTATGACCGGTACCCTACGGGGAGCATACATTGATATTAGCAATGGCATTTTAGCATCAACAGGAACAATCAGAGGTATGGAATTAAAAGCACGCACAGAAGCTCCAGGAGATGAAGGAAACGATGTAGCCGTTCTTGAAGGTCTATCAATTAGTGCTGACTCTAAAGACCATAGTGTTACAACAATGCGTGCTGCAGAGTTTATTCTTGATGGTTCTACGGGCGGGACAATCACAGAAGCTGTGGGATTAAGGATTGCTAATAACTTACAAGCTGATAAAGCCACAATTTCCTACGGACTACAGCTTTACGCAGATAGCTTTAATTATGATTATGGAATTTATGCTGCTGGGTCAGATAAACATTATTTTTCTGGTAATGTCGGTATAGGGACAGAGAGTCCGTTTCAAAAACTAACCATTGCTGGAGATTTATCTTCTACCCTTAAGGCAGGTTATCTTTCAACTGACAATGTTTTACTCTCAAGTTTGGAAGGAGGAATGTATTTTGGCAGAGTTGGGGTCAAAGAAAATCAGTGGGGGTTGGCTAACTACGGCAATACCTGGACAGCCAAAGATTCAGATAGAAGCTGGCTTGGAGTAGCCATGTCCTCTGATGGCAAGGTTCAGACAGCAGCGGATGGTGCTCCTGGCCAAATTTATGTCTCCACTGACTACGGCAATACCTGGACAGCCAAAGATTCAAGTAGGGATTGGAGAGGAGTAGCCATGTCTTCTGACGGTAAGATTCAGACAGTGGTGGTCGTGACTGGCCAAATCTATGTCTCCACTGACTACGGCAATACCTGGACAGCCAAAGATTCAAGTAGGAATTGGCAAAAAGTAGCCATGTCCTCGGACGGTAAAATTCAAACAGCCACGGTTTCTAGCGGCCAAATCTATGTCTCTACAGACTATGGCAATACCTGGACAGCTAAAGATTCGAGTAGAGATTGGTATGGGGTGGCCATGTCTTCTGACGGTAAGATTCAGACGGCCACGGATGATGGGGGCCAAATTTATGTCTCCACTGACTACGGCAATACCTGGACAGCCAAAGATTCAGATAGATGGTGGCTTGGAATAGCCATGTCTTCTGACGGTAAGGTTCAGACGGCGGCGGCGGATGGTGACCAAATTTATGTCTCCACTGACTACGGCAATACCTGGACAGCCAAAGATTCAAGTAGAAGCTGGTGGGAAGTGGCTATATCTTCTGACGGTAAGGTTCAGACGGCGGTAGTGAATAATGGCCAGATCTATGTTTCCACCGACTACGGTGACACCTGGACAGCCAAAGATTCAGATAGATACTGGCGTGGGGTAGTCATGTCTTCTGACGGTAAGATTCAGACAGCAGTGGTGGTTGGCGGTCAGATATATGTTTCTTATGCTGATTCATTTATTTACGGAGGAAATGTCGGTATCGGTACCATGAACCCAACTTATCCTCTCCATATTTATTCAGGAGGAGTAGAAAGATACCGTTTTGATACAGATGGAACTGCCTATGCTGATGTAGCCTGGAGTACCTTCTCCCCCTATATTTCCATGCATTTCATTGAAGGAGAAAAAGAAGATTATGAAATTGGAGAATTAATAGTAATTAGTGAAGACAAAAAAGTATCTAAAACCTCTCTACTTTATCAAAACACTCTCCTGGGAGTGGTAGCTGAAAAAGCAGGTTTTATCAGTTATCCCCATAACTGGAAAGAAGAAATGAGAGAAGGCAATTTAGAACTTGATGAATTCCCCGGTATACCAGTAGCTTACCTTGGAGATGTGCCGGTAAAGGTTTCTTTGGAAGGAGGCGAGATTACTGTTGGCGATCCCTTAACTTCTTCTTCAGAGTCAGGAATTGCGATGAAATCCACTGAGCCAGGAAGAGTAATTGGAATGGCTTTAGAACCGTTTAATGGCACTATAACTCAATGTGAAACAGTAATTACTGGGAATGAAGAAACTGCTAAGAATGAAGAAGCAGAAGAATGCACCACTGTCGAAAGCGAAATTGGTAAGATTATGGTTTTTGTTAATCCTCACTGGTCATTGGGTCAGCTCTTAGACGACGGCTCGCTCGCCACATCTGATGATAATGAACAGTTAATAGATAACAACGAGACTTCTTCAGAAACTTCGGAAGAACAGCCAACAATTTTAGACCAATTTACTTTAGCAATAAAAAAGAGCTTAGAGAAATTAGGATTATTAATAAAGGATGGCATTGTTAAGGTGAGAGAATTGATTGCCGAAAAAATATTTGCCAAAAAATTATGTCTTGAAGGAGATGATGGCGAAACAATTTGCGTTGACAAAAATCAATTGGAAGAATTGTTGATGAAAAACCAGATTCAAAGTATTGATAGTAACAGTGGTTCAAGCGGAGAAGGGAGTGATGGTAATAGTCTGTCGGTATCAAATACCGACAACTCAGGGAGCGATGATTTAACTGATGGTTCAACACCAGATGTTTGCGACGCAACTCACTTGACCTTATGTACGACCCAAGCTGAATGTGAAACTGCTGCAGGTTTCTGGTATAATGAAGGTTGTAATACCGAGCCTAAGTCTGAAGAACCAGCAGTTGAAGAACCAGCAGTTGAAGAACCAGCAGAAGAACCACCTGCGGAAGAAGAACCACTTGCAGAAGAACCACCAGCTGAAGAACCAGCAGTGGAGGAACCAACACCCGACATTGATTGAATAGGGGCAGTTCTAATTTCTTCTTTCTTGCATTTATTTCGTAATTTGCTAAAATTTAAAATACTATGAAAGTTCCAATAAAAATTAATATTAGACATCCGATGTCTAACATTCCTGGAAAAAATTCTCTGAGACAAGGGAGTTCTCCTACCAAAGTTGAGGAAACTCCAGATACCAAAATCCAGATTCCTAAGAAGGTTGAACTTTGGGATAAAATTGCCAAGATTAGTATTTATCTTTTGGTATTTCTAACGCCTCTATTTTTTCTTCCCTGGACTCTTAATGTTCTTGATTTTAACAAGCAGGCCTTGATGGGGATTTTAGTAATTTTAGCCCTTTTTGCCTGGATTTTGAAAATTTTAGTTTCTGGCAGATTTGAATTTAATCTAAGCCGGCTTTCCCTTCCAATAGTAATAATGCTGGTGGTTTATGGGTTTTCAACTCTTTTTTCTTTATCAACTTACGGAAGTTTTTGGGGATTTCCACTTAATGTTAGCGCTGGATTTTTAACATTGCTTTGTTTCGGAATTTTATATTTCTTAATCGCCAATGTTTTTACAAAAAAGCAAGAGATTTTTTGGCTTTTTCTTGCTTTAGTTAGTTCAGGATTTTTAGCAGCAGTCTTTGGCGGGCTTCAACTCTTTGGTAAATTTATCTTATCCTGGGATTTCACCAGAATTATTTCTTTTAACACTATCGGAACAGTAAATTCGCTGGCCGTATTTTTAGCTATTTTGCTTCCTTTGACAATTATCCTAATGCTTATTGCGAAAAAGTGGATGCGAATGATGTTAGCAATTTTTGCTTTAGTAATGTTGGTTGGTTTAGTTTTGGTTAATTTTTGGGTGGCCTGGTTGGTTTTAATTATTGGGGCAGCAGTACTTTTTATTTTTCAGATGCTTAACATTAAGACTATCCAAGCTGGTGGGATTCAGTTCTCAATAGCTCTTTTAATTATTGCTTTGTTTTTTGTTATTTTCAGGTTTTCTTTGCCCGGCCTTCCCCAAACTCCTTTTGAGGTTTCCCCAAGCCAGAGAGCAGAAATCAGCATTGCCAGAAGTAGCTTAGCTAAATCTCCTATTTTGGGTACGGGACCGGGAAATTTTGTCTATAATTTCTCAAAATTTAAATCAAAAGACCTAAATCAGACAATTTTTTGGAATACCAGATTTGCGTCAGGGGCTTCAGAAATTCTTGATAAATTAATCACCACCGGAATTCTTGGAATCCTTTCTTTAATTTCTATTTTTGGAATGTTTTTCTGGCTGGGTTTTAGATATTTAAGAGAAAAAGCCAGAGATATGAAAGATGGAATACCTTTCTTGTTTGGGCTGGGAGTTTTTTCGGCTTTTGGTGGAGTAGCTGTGAGTCAACTTCTTTATCCTGCCAATTTTTCTTTAAACTTAGTTTTTTGGATATTACTGGCAGGCTTTACAGCTCTTGATAAAAGAAAAATTAAATCTTGGGAGATTAGTCCTGGCTCTTCTCTGGCGGTAGGAGTATCTTTTTGCTTAGTTTTGGTTTTAATTTTTAGCATTGGATTTCTTTTCCTTGGAACCCAAAAATATATGGCTGAAATAAAGTATCTTCAGGGGTTGAGAGATTGGCAAGCGGCCCAAACAGAGCAGGCGATTTTACGTCTAAAAGAAGCAATTAATTTAAATCCAGGCTTAGATATTTATTGGCGAGATATCTCCCAGCTTTATTTAGTAAGATTAGACGAAGTTTTACAGGGAACTGATTTAAATGCTGAGGAGATGACTTCCCAGAACCAAATTCTTATAACTGGAGCTATAAATTCGGCAAAAGAGGCAGCCAGGTTAAATGAAGTTAATGTCGCTAATTGGAATGTCAGAGGATTTGTTTATCGGAATATGATGGGAATAGTTGGAGGCGCCGGGGACTGGGCCCTGAATTCCTATCAGAAGGCAGAGGAATTGGAGCCGACAAATCCTTATATCTTTACTGAGATTGGCAGAGTTTATATTTTAAAATTTGATTTAGGTGAAGGAGAAGGGCAAGAAAATTTTAGATTAGCTTTGGAAAATTTTGAACGGGCTCTTTCACTTAAAGATGATTATGCCCCGGCCCATTTCCAGATTGCGATGATTTATGTTAGAGAGGGAAAAACTGAGGAGGCAATAGATAAAATTGAGACAATCAAGCAGGTGGCACCACTTGATGCAGGTCTTGCCTTTCAATTAGGTGTTATTTATTATAATGATGAGCAATTTGAGAAAGCGAAAGGAGAATTTAAAAGAGCTATAGGATTAGATGAAAATTATTCCAATGCCCGTTATTTTCTGGGATTGATTTATGACCGGGAGGAAAATAAAAAGGGAGCAATTGACCAATTTGAAAGGATTGAAAAATTAAACCTTGAAAATTCAGAAGTTAAAAATATTTTGGCTAATTTGAGAGCTGGAAAGCCGGCTTTGGAGGGGATTCAGCCAAGCCAGCCCCCAATTGAAGAAGTTCCCCCAGAAAGATTAGAGAAGTAAGAGGGGCAGTATTGACTTTTAAAACAAAAGGAGTAAAATTAAATTGATTACTGATTTCATTACTTGATTTCTCTTACTTAAAAAAAACTGAATAAAAGATATGACCCTAAAAAACAGGAGCTTAGGGTATTTTTAAATTTTATGGAGAAAATAAAAACAAAAAGCTTCTCAAAATCAAAAGTTTCCTTAGATTTACCTTTTTTGTTTACTCTCCAAAAAGAAAGCTGGGAGAGGTTTTGGACAGAAGGTTTAAAAGAGCTTTTTTCTGAAATTTCTCCGATCAGGGACTATACCAAAAAAGAGTTAGAACTCTGGTTTTTAGATTATAAATTAGATACGCCTAAATATAAAACTGATTTTGAGGCAAAACAGAACAATGATTCCTATGAAGCTGCCTTGAGGGCGGTAGTGAAATTAGTCAATCTTAAGACCGGAGAAATTAAAGAGCAAGAGGTTTTTTTAACTGATTTCCCCTTAATGACCGAAAGGGGAACTTTTGTTGTTAACGGAGTGGAAAGGGTGGTAATTTCCCAACTTATTCGTTCCCCCGGAGTCTTTTTTAATAGCCAGTCTCTGCAGGGTAAAGATTACTTTGGAGCGAAAATTATTCCCAATCGAGGGTCCTGGCTGGAATTTGAGTCAGACCCTTCTGGTTTTATTGGAGTAAAAATTGATAGAAAAAGAAAGGCTCCAGCTACCAGCTTATTAAGAGCTTTTGGCATAGACAAAGAGCAGCAAATCAAAGAGCTTTTCAAAGATGTTGATGTGGGTGAAGTTAAATACATTGAGGAAACTTTAAAGAAAGATTTAACTCATAATCAAGCTGAGGCCTTAGTTGAAGTTTATCAAAGATTAAGGCCCGGCGATGTGGCTACCCCTGATACAGCTCGGGAACTAATTGAGAACATGTTTTTTAACTTTGGAAGATATGATTTGTCAAAAGTGGGAAGGTGGCGAATGAGACAGAAATTACCGGCACTCCGTGGCAAGGAGAAAATTAAGGTGGAAGACAGAGTTCTGAAACCAGAGGATGTGGTAGCGGTTATTCGAGAGATAATCCGTCTTAATAATGATCCAAATGGAAAGCCAGATCAGATTGACCATTTAGGGAATAGAAGAGTAAGAACTTTAGATGAGCTCTTGCAAAACAGGATAAGAGTAGGGTTAATGCGGATGGAAAGGAATATTAAAGATAGAATGTCAACTTTAGATATTTATACCTTAACCCCTGTTCAACTCATTAATCCCCGTCCGGTGATGGCTGTCATCAAGGAATTTTTTACCTCCTCCCAGATGTCCCAATTTATGGATAATGAAAATCCTCTGGCTGAGTTAGAGCATAAAAGAAGGTTGTCGGCAACCGGACCAGGAGGTCTGACCCGGGAAAGAGCTGGATTTGAGGTAAGGGATGTTCAGCCCTCGCATTATGGAAGAATCTGCCCTATCCAAACTCCAGAAGGACCAAATATTGGATTGGTTGGTCATTTGGCTTCTTTCGCCAGGATTAATCCCTACGGTTTTATTGAAACTCCTTATTTTAAAGTAAAAGCAGGAAAGGTGACCTCAGAAGTTCATTATCTTAATGCCTATGAAGAGGAGAAATATAATATTGCATCGGGAGCTGTGCCAATAGATGAAAAAGGTAATATCTTGCCTCAAAAAGTTGAGGCAAGAATAAAAAGTGAGCCAGGACTGGCAGATAGAGAGAAAATTGATTTTATTGACGTTTCTTCTGAGCAATCTATTTCAATTGGGGCATCTTGTATTCCTTTTCTACAAAACAATGATGCCAACCGGGCCTTGATGGGATCAAATATGCAAAGACAGGCAGTCCCCTTAATAAAACCAGAACCTCCTTTAGTTTGTGCTGGAGGGGAAGAAAGAATAGCCAGAGACTCTGGCCAGGGAGTGATTGCCAAAGAAGACGGAGTAGTGGCGGAAGTAGACGCCAACCATATTGAAGTCAGAGGTCAAAGCTCCAAACTCAAAAGTTATCCTTTGAGAACTTTTATTAGAACTAACCAATATACTTGTTTTCACCAAAAACCGGTAGTGAAAAAGGGTCAAAAGATTAAAAAAGGAGATCTTTTGGCTGACGGAGGAGCAATGTCTCAGGGATATCTGGCTTTAGGAGAAAATATTTTAGTGGCCTTCCTTCCCTGGCGGGGAGGGAATTTTGAAGATGCGATTTTAATTTCAGAGAGATTGGTAAAAGATGATGCCTATACCTCAATTCATATTGAGAGCTTTAGCTGCGATGTTAGAGAGACAAAATTGGGGCCAGAAATCACTACCTCTGATATTCCTAATGTTTCAGAAGAGAAATTAAAAGATTTAGACGAGGAGGGAATTGTCAGGATTGGAGCAGAAGTTGACCCCAATGCTATTTTAGTTGGGAAAATTTCACCAAAAGGAGAGGCAGATTTAACTGCTGAAGAAAGGTTATTAAGGGCAATTTTTGGAGAAAAAGCCAGAGAAGTAAAGGACACCTCATTAAGTATGGAACATGGAAAGAGGGGCAGAGTCATAGGGATAAAGGTTTTTTCCAGAGACCTTGGTTATAAGTTGGAGCCAGGCGTCATAAAAAGAATTGAGGTAGAGGTGGCCGAGATTCGGAAAATTCAATCAGGTGATAAGTTATCCGGCCGTCATGGGAACAAAGGGGTAGTCTCTAAGGTTCTACCGCCAGAAGAGATGCCATTTATGGAAGATGGAACTCCGGTGGATATAATTTTAAATCCCTTGGGCGTTGTTTCAAGAATGAATATCGGCCAAATTTTAGAGACTCATCTGTCTTTTGCAGCTAAAAAATTGGGTTATATTGCCATTTCCCCGGCTTTGGCAGGGGCTAATGAAAAAGACATAAAAGAAGAACTCAAGATGGCCGGTCTTCCCGAAGATGGAAAGGTTAGGTTGTTTGACGGAAGAACAGGACTTCCTTTTCCTGAAAAAATTACCATAGGTTATGTCTATATGATGAAATTAATCCATATGGTTAAAGATAAAATCCACATGCGCTCGATTGGTCCTTATTCTTTGATTACCCAACAGCCCTTAGGAGGAAAAGCCCAATTTGGCGGTCAGCGATTTGGCGAAATGGAAGCCTGGGCATTGGAAGGTTACGGCGCAGCTCATACTCTTCAGGAAATGCTGACTATAAAATCTGACGATGTTATGGGGAGAGCAGCTACCTACGAAGCAATATTAAAAGGAGAACCAATCAGAAATCCTAACGTTCCGGCCTCTTTTAATTTATTGGTTAATGAATTGAAAGCAATGGGATTAAGCATAGAAGTAAAAGAAAAGAAAAAAGAAAAAACAAAATAATATCTATTAATTTTATGCGTGTAGCAGATTTAGAATCAATTAGAATAAAATTAGCCTCGCCAGAGGAGATTTTGGGCTGGTCCCACGGTGAAGTTACCAAACCTGAAACCATTAACTACCGGACTCAAAAGTCAGAGAAGGACGGCCTTTTTTGTCAAAAAATTTTTGGGCCGGAAAAAGATTACGAATGTTATTGCGGAAAATACCGAAAAATTCGTTATAAAGGAATAGTTTGCGACCGATGCGGAGTGGAAGTAACAAAATCTTCAGTCAGACGAGAATGGATGGGCCATATTAAATTGGCAACTCCTTGTTCTCATATCTGGTTTTTAAGAGGGGTGCCCTCCCGAATGGGAATGATTTTGGATATTCCAGCTCATCAATTAGAAGGGGTAATTTATTTCGCCGCCTACATTATAACCAGTGTTTCAGAAGAAGCTAAGAAAAAAGTTCTGAAAAAAATTGAGACAGAATACAAGATGAAAGTTAAGAGCCTTAAAAGCCAGAAGAGCCAGAAGAACCCTAAAGCTGTAAAAGGTTCTGGGACTACTAAGGCTTTTATGACTGAATTAAAGGCGGCAAGAGATAGAGCAAGAGAAGAAGTGCTTTCTTTCAAGCCTCTGAAAATCTTATCTGAAATTGAATTTCATGAATTTTCCTTTAAATATGGAGAGTGTTTTGAAGCCGGTACCGGGGCAGAAACCCTGAGGAAAATTTTTGAGAAAGTTAACCTTAAAAAAGAGATAAATTTATTGAAAGACGAATTAAAGAAAACCACTTCTTCAACTAAAAGAAAAGTTTTAAGAAGATTAAAAATTTTTCAAGGAATGGAAAGAACCGGCCTCCGGCCAGAATGGATGTTTCTGACTGTTTTACCGGTATTGCCCCCGGATTTAAGACCAATGGTTCAACTTGATGGCGGAAGATATGCCTCCTCTGACTTAAATGACCTTTACAGGAGGGTAATTAATCGAAATAATCGGCTTCGCTATCTTCTGGAAATTGATGCCCCGGAAGTAATTGTCAGAAATGAAAAAAGAATGCTCCAGGAAGCAGTAGATGCTTTAATTGATAATGGAATGAGAAAAGGAACAATAACCCAGGCTACTACCGGCGGCAGAAGACTTTTGAAATCTTTGACTGATATGCTCAAGGGAAAGCAGGGCAGGTTTAGACAGAATCTTTTAGGGAAGAGAGTTGATTATTCTGGAAGGTCGGTAATTGTCATTGGTCCTAAGTTGAAACTCGATCAGTGCGGACTTCCCAAAAAGATGGCTCTGGAGCTCTTCAAACCCTTTATTATTAAGAAAATTTTGGATAAAGAACTTGCCTATAATGTTAGGGGAGCTACAAGATTGATTGAGACAGAAACAGATGAAGTCTGGGCGGCTTTAGAAGAGGTAGTCAAAGATAAATTTGTATTATTAAATCGGGCTCCGACTTTGCACAGATTGGGAATTCAGGCCTTCAGGCCAGTTTTAATTGAGGGAGAATCAATTAGAGTTCATCCAATGGTTTGCGAGGCTTTTAATGCCGATTTTGACGGGGATCAAATGGCAGTTCATCTTCCTTTGTCAGATGAGACTCAGCAGGAAGCGAAACAAATAATGTTATCTACCCACAATCTATTGAAACCAGCTACTGGTGTTCCAATTGTCACTCCTACCCAGGATATTGTTTTAGGCTGCTATTGGCTAACAAAAATTGTTGAGGGATTAAAAGGAGAAGAGAAAATTTTTGGTTCTCCAGAGGAGGCGGAACTCGCCTATGAGTTTGGCCAAATCAATATAAAAGCCAAGATAAAAGTCAGAATGCCGAACATAGTGGATGGTTCAAAGTTTATAGAAACGTCTGTGGGAAGAATTTTATTCAACGAGACCTTACCTGAAAATTTTCCTTTTCAAAATAAAGTTATGAATTCTAAAAAATTAGAGACACTCTTAAGGGAAATTATTGAAAAATATGGGCAGGAGACGTCTTGGAAAACTCTGGATAAAATTAAAGATTTAGGGTTTGAGGCAGCTACTATTTCTGGAATATCCTGGGGGATGGACGATTTAATTATTCCTCCCTCAAAGAAAAAAATTATTGAAGGAGCTGAAAAAGAGGTAGATAAGATTAATAACTATTACAAAACCGGTCTTTTTTCTAAAGAAGAAGAAACCAATAAAGTTATTGAGGTTTGGATGAAGGCAAAATCGGAAATTGAGAAATTGGTACCTCAAACTTTGCCAGAAACAGGTTCGGTTTTCCAAATTGTAGATTCCGGAGCCCGAGGCTCTTGGGGGCAGCCAGTTCAGATGACAGGAATGAAAGGTTTGGTTACTAACCCAGCCGGACAAATTATTGAGCTTCCGGTGAAAAGTTCTTTTAAAGAAGGATTTGATGTCTTGGAATACTTTATTTCTACCCATGGGGCAAGAAAGGGGACAGCAGATACTGCTTTAAGAACTTCCACTGCAGGTTACCTAACCAGGCGCCTTGTCGATGTTTCTCATGAGCTGGTGATTAGAGAAGAAGATTGCCGGGATCAATCAGGAATTGAAATATTTAGACAAGATGCCGAAGATATTGGCCAAAATTTTCTTTTTAAGATTTTGGGAAGAATATCATTAGAAAATGTAAGACTTAAGGTGGAGATTCCTGCAGGGAAAAGGGCAACCTTTAAGATCATTGTTAAAAAAGGAGAGATTATTGACTGGAAGAAGGCTGAACAAATAGTAGCAACCGGGGTTGAGAAAGTTCGAGTACGTTCTCCAATAAGCTGTAAATGCGTCAGGGGGATTTGTCAAAAATGTTATGGTTGGGACCTTGGAGTAAATCAATTGGTTAAATTAGGGGAAGCTGTGGGAATTGTGGCTGCCCAGGCTATTGGAGAACCGGGTACCCAGTTGACCATGAGAACTTTTCATACCGGAGGAGTGGCAGGTGGAGGAGATATAACTTTTGGTCTTCCCAGAGTTCAGGAGATTTTTGAAGCCAGGGAGCCTGGAGGAAGGGCCCAAATTTCCCAGGTTGAAGGAAAAGTATTAAAGATAACCCCAGAGAGAGTTATAAAAATCAAAGGTAATGATCCGGGGAAAGCTACTAAAAAAACTGAAATTGTTGAATATCAAATACCGCCGAAAATGGCTATCTGGGTGAAGCCTGGTCAGGATATCAAAGCCGGTCAGCAACTTTGTGAAGGAAGTTTAGATTTAAAAGAGTTATTTAAAATAGGCGGGGCTAAAGAGACCCGACATTATATTATTAATGAGATTCAAAAAATTTATGTTTCTCAGGGAGCAATTATTCATGATAAACATATCGAGGTAATAGTTCGGCAGATGTTCTCGAGAGTAAAAATTAAAGATGCTGGTCAAAGTTTTTTTACTCCTGGTGAGATTATTGAGAGGGCGAAATTTTTAGAAATAAATTCTGCTTTGAAAAAAGAAGGGAAAAAACCGGCGACCTCGGTCCCCATTTTGCTTGGAATTTCGAGGGTAGCTTTAACTACCGATTCCTTTTTATCGGCTGCCTCTTTTCAGGAAACTTCAAGAGTTTTGATTAGAGCTGCAATCGAAGGAAAAGAAGATAAACTCCGTGGGTTAAAAGAAAATGTTATTATTGGTAAACTTATACCAGCTGGAACGGGTTTTAAGAGAAAATAATTAGATGTTATAATAGAAAGACATAATAGTTAGACATCCGATGTCTAATATTATGAAAAGAGTTCTGAATGATGGCTAAAAAGAAAAATCAAAAATTGAGGAGAAAAACCTTTAAAAGAATAAAGAACCCAGGCTACCTTTCCGCTTTGTCCGGGAAAACCAAAAGATTGATTTTGGGAATTTTGCTTTTATTAGGAGCAATAATTCTGATATTTTCTTTTGCGGATAAAGCTGGGATAGCCGGGAAAGCTCTAATAAAAGGGCTTACTTTTTTAATAGGAAAGACAGTTTTTATAATTCCTTTAATTTTTCTAATAGCCGGCGGAGTATTTTTAACTACAAAGTACAAAAAATTTTTATTGCCGATAATTTCAGCAATTTTACTTTTGGTTTTGGGAATTTCTGGAATTTTGGGGAGCCTAAATTCGGACCAAAAACTCGTCCCAGCCAAGCCTGGAATAGGACAGGGGGAAGGGGGGTGGATAGGTTATATTTTTAACTTATCCTTGATTAAATTATTTGGTTTTTGGGTAACTCAAATTATATCTGGAGTTCTAATTATTATTGGGGGTTTAATTTTCTGGCAATTTTTAAAACAAGCTATGCCTTCAAAGACCGAAGAAGAAGTTCTGGAAAAAGAACCTTCTAGACCTTCTTTTATTAAAAGAATTTTTAGGCCAAAATTTAAGGTGAAAGAAATCCCGCCCGTAGCTCCCAAAGAGACGGAAAAAACTGGACATCAGCCTGTCTTTCCGGAGTTAAAAACTAAAGCTTTGGAACCTTCTGCTATTAGTAGTCTGGGGGGTTATCAGTTCCCGCCTCTGGATTTACTTGAGTCAGATAGCGGGGAACCTTCCAGTGGTGATATCAAAGTAAATTCTGCAATTATTAAAAAAACTTTACAAAATTTTAATATTCCAGTAGAGATGTCCGAAGTAAACATTGGTCCCACTGTTACTCAATATACCTTAAAGCCAGCTGAAGGAGTAAAATTATCAAAAATTACCGCTTTAAGTAATAATCTTTCCTTAGCCCTGGCCGCTCATCCTATTAGAATTGAAGCTCCTATTCCTGGTAAACCTTTGGTAGGAATTGAGATTCCAAACAAAATCCGAACGAGGGTAAGACTGAGAAATCTTTTCTCTCTTCCTGAATTTCAAAATCATCCTTCGAATTTAGTCATTAGTTTAGGGAAAGATGTAACCGGGAAGGCTGTTTTTACAGATTTAGGAAGAATGCCTCATCTTTTAGTTGCCGGGGCTACGGGTACTGGAAAGACAATTTATTTAAACTCTTTAATTTTGAGTCTTGTTTATCGAAATGGACCGGAGATTTTAAGATTTATTTTAATTGACCCCAAAAGAGTGGAATTTCCAGTTTATCAAGATTTCCCCCACCTTTTAACCCCGGTAATTTATGATGCCCAAAAAACTATAAATGTATTAAAATGGTTGACCTTAGAGATGGAAAGAAGGTTTGAAATTTTGGCCGAGACAAAAACTCGAGATATCACTCTCTATAATGAAGCAGTTTTAAAAAAGGGCGACCATTTAATGCCTTATATTATTTTAATTATTGACGAGTTAGCTGATTTGATGGCTGCCAGAGGTAAAGAAGTTGAAGTTGGAATTGTTAGATTGGCCCAGATGGCTAGAGCGGTTGGCATCCATCTGGTAGTTGCTACTCAGCGGCCCTCGGTTGAAGTAATTACCGGCTTAATTAAAGCTAACATAACCTCAAGGATTGCCTTTCAGGTCGCTTCTCAAATTGATTCAAGGACAATTATAGATATGGCCGGGGCAGAAAAACTTTTGGGATTAGGAGACCTTTTGTATCTTTCAGCTGAATCGGCTAAACCAAGAAGAATGCAGGGAGCTTATGTTTCAGAAAAAGAACTAAAAAGGGTAATGGAATTTTTCAAGAAAAAAGGCATGCCCCCTATTTTTAAAAATGGACTTGAAGAAAATTTGAAAGAAGAATTAGAAAAAAGAGAAATGGATGAAACGGGAGAAAGAGCTGAAACCTTTTTTAAGGGAGAAGATCCTCTTTATGAAGAGGCCAAAAAATTAGTGATTCGCTCAAGAAAAGCCTCAGCTTCTTTACTTCAAAGATATCTCCGGATTGGCTATGCCAGGGCGGCAAGACTTATTGATATGCTCCAAGAAAGGGGAGTGGTTGGACCGGGAGAAGGGGCTAAAGCTCGCCAGGTTTATATAAAAACTGAAGAAGAGGAGGAGTCAGATGACTGGAAAAAAGTTTAAAGTTGTGATAATCTAAAATTATGGCAAAACAAAAAAAACAAGATACCGAGAAAAAGGATTTGGCAGAGGCGGTGGAGGAAATCAAACAGCGGTTTGGTGAAGGAGCGATTATGAAGCTAAAAGAGGTAAGACCGGTTGATATTGATGTTATTCCTACCGGAGCAATTTCTTTAGATTTAGCTTTAGGAGTAGGCGGAATCCCCAGAGGGAGAGTGGTTGAAATTTATGGGATTGAATCGACCGGAAAAAGTACTTTAGCTTTGCATGTTTGTTCTGAGGCCCAAAAAAAAGGCGGGGTGGCTGCTTTTATTGATGTTGAACATGCCTTAGATCCAGATTATGCCAGAAAGATCGGGGTAAATGTGGATGACCTTTTAATTTCTCAGCCAGATTCAGGCGAACAAGCTCTCCAGATAGTCGAAACTTTAGTTAGGTCAGGCGAGGTAGATGTCATTGTTATTGATTCAGTAGCTGCTTTAACCCCTAAAGCAGAAATTGCTGGGGAGATGGGTGAGTTTCAGATAGGACTTCAAGCCCGTCTTATGAGTCAAGCATTAAGAAAGCTTTCCGGGATTGTCGCTCAGACAAAAACCGCTGTTATATTTTTAAATCAAACCAGAATGAAAATAGGAGTGTCGTGGGGAAACCCTGAAACGACCCCCGGAGGTTTGGCTTTAAAGTTTTACTCTTCAGTAAGAATTAATTTAAGAAGAATGGCTCAGATAAAATACAAGGATGAAATTATTGGCAGCAGGATTAAGGCAAAAATAGTTAAAAATAAGGTGGCCGCTCCTTTTAAAACTACCGAATTTGATATTTATTACAATGAAGGAATTTCCAAATTTGCAGATATTTTAAATACTGGAGTAAAATATGAAATTGTCAAAAAAGCCGGCTCTTGGTTTCAATTTGAGAATACAAAATTAGGCCAGGGCATAGAGGAGAGCAGAACTTTTTTAAAGGAGAACCCGGAAATAACTAAAAAAATAGTCGAAGGAATAAGAACCCACTCGCTTCGCTCGTAGAACCTTGATTCCTCTCTTTGCTCGGAATTAAAAAAAGCGATATAGGTGGTCTAATAAATCAAAACCCCGCACCTTTTCAATCCTGAAAAAGTGCGGGGTTTAAGTTATTTTGTTGTATATGCTAACAATCCCAAATGCCTTGCTCTTTTTATAGCTCTTGCAAGTTTTCTTTGGTGATTAGAACAAACTCCGGTTCTTTTTTTGGGCCTGATTTTTCCCAGGCCAGAAATAAATCTCCGAAGAACCTCTGTTTCTCTAAAATCGATTTCTTTTATATTTCTCTGACAAAAATAGCATTCCATAAATCTAAAATGGCAAATTTTTTACGTCAATCTCTTCTTCGTTTTCTTCGATAATGGGAATTTCTTCTGGCGGAGTTCCTTTTTCTTCAGCCGGAATTACTTTTCCAGCTGTCCTGGGCCCTAATTGCAGTCTTTCGGTAATAATTTCTGTTCGAGTACGTTTATTCCCGGAAGAGTCCTGCCAAGATCTAGTTTGAATTCTTCCTTCTATTAAGACCATTGAGCCCTTTTTTAAATATTGTTGGGCAATTTCTGCGATTCTGCCGAAAGCGACAATATTATGAAACTCAGCTTGTTGTTGTTTTTGCCTGTCTTTGTTATAAAAGATTCTGTTGGTAGCTAAGCCGAAATTAACTACAGACTGACCCGAAGGCAAAGCTCGAGAGATAGGGTCTGCAGTAAGATTTCCTAAAACAAAAACTTTGTTTAAATTCATATTTTACTCTCCTAAAATTTCTTCCAATTTTTTATCTATTTCTTTTAATTCGACCTTTTTTTCTTTTGGTTTGACAATTTTTTTACCCTTGTAAGTTTCAGAGGGCAAAACTTTAGAGAAAGGAGGCATTTTTTTACCTCCTGCCAGAGAGATTTTAACTTCTGGTTTAGTTAAAATTAGATAGCGGAGAATCTGATTTTCTGACCTGAGTTTTTTTTCCAAAGTTCCTAATTTTTCAGGAGCCAGATTAAAATTTAAGGTAATTAAAAAAGCTTCCCCTTTATTTTTTATTGGATATCCCAATTTTCTTTTAAGAGGATTTCTGCTATCAGTAAGAATTCCATCTTCTCCCTGAATGAGAGATTGTATTTTCTTCTGAAAGAGTTTCCCTTCCTCTTCAGAGAGGTCAGGAGTAAGAAGATAAGTGAGCTCGTAATATTTCATATTTTAAATTCTATTATGTCGCCATCTGCAACCAAATAATCTTTTCCAACTGTTTTTAACCAACCCAGTTCCCTTGCTTTGGCCCAAGATTTAGCTTCAACCAATTTCTGCCAGGGGATAACCTCAGCTTTGATAAACTTTTCCTCAAAATCAGAATGAACTTTTGCTCCTGCCTGAGGAGTTGGGGTCTGACCTTTTATGGTCCAGGCGCGAGTTTCTTTTCCTCCAGCTATGGTAAAAAAAGTAATTAAGCTAAGGGCATTGTAACAACCCAAAATTAACTGGTCAAGCTGAGATTTTAGTTTGAGTTCTTCTATTTCCGACTCTGACAATTCTGAAATTTCTTCCTCTTCTTTTAGATTCATTACTAAAAACTTATCCTTCAATCTAACGAGGTTCAGCCGTGTTACATTATTATTGATGTTTAAAATATAGAAAATGGGTTTTTGAGTTAAAAACTGATATTCTTTGATTTCTAATTTCTCTTCCTCGGTTAAATCAATCTCAGAAATCAGTTTTCCCTGGGATACGGCTGTTTTTATTTTCTCCAAAAACTCTAATTTTTTAAGAACTTTTTTATCTCTTTTTGTATCTTTCTGGACTTTTGAAATTAAATTTTCTAAAGTTTCCAGGTCTTTCATCAAAAGCTCTAGCTTAACAATCTCAATTTCTTTTTCTGGATTAATTTCTCCCAAAACATTCTCAATATTTGGGTTTTCAAAAACCCTGATTACTTCTAAAATGGCATCACAGTTTCTAATGTGAGCCAAAAACTGATTCCCTAACCCTTCGCCTTTGTGAGCTCCTTTGACAAGGCCGGCAATGTCTACAAACTCAATGATAGTAGGGGTAACTTTTTCCGGTTTGATAATTTGAGCAATCTTTTCTAATCTTTCATCTGGGACAGAAACTGTTCCGTAATTCGGATGTATGGTTGTAAAAGGATAGGCAGCAATATCAACCTTTTTTTTGGTTAGAGCTTTAAATAGTGTTGATTTTCCAACATTGGGTAGACCCACGATACCTACTGAAAAACTCATATTTTTATGATATAATAACTTTGTATGAAAATCAACCCTTATATATTTCGCGGCTATGATGTACGGGGGATAGTTGATAAAGATTTAGATCCGGAAATAGTGGAGCACATTGGAAAAGCTTATGGTACCTTTTTGAAGAGACGCGGTATTAAAAAAGCGGTGGTGAGCTATGACTCAAGAGCGACAAGCCCTCAATATAGCGAAATCGTGATTAAAGGTTTAAGCTGGGCTGGTATTAATATAATTAATATTGGTATGAATCTTGTTGGAACTTTTTATTGGTCGCAATACTATTTAAATTGCAAAGGTGGGGTTTATATCACTGGATCGCACAATCCGGTTGAATACAACGGTTTTAAATTTGCTATTGATTTTTCTGAAACTTTAGTCAGTGACAGCATTCAGGAGTTAAGGAGAATGGTTGAAAAGGAAGATTACGAAGAAGGTGATACAGTAGGGAAAATTGAAAAGCAGGATATTCGCGAGGCATATTTTACTGATTTGCTAAAAAGATTACCAATTGGCAAAGAATTCAAGGTGGTGGTGGACCCCAGTTGTTCAACAGCCGGGGTAATTGCCCCAAATTTATTGAAAAGAGCTGGGTGTAAAGTTATTGAGAGTAATTGCCAGATAGATTCTTCTTTTCCTTTGGGCACGCCAGACCCAACCGGAATTACTGTTGCTCAACGTCTAAGAGAGAGGGTATTACAGGAAAAAGCAGACATCGGTTTTTCATACGATACAGATGGTGACCGAATTGGAATTATTGACGATAAAGGAAACATTATTTGGAATGATGTGTTGGTGGCGCTATTTACTGTTGATGTTTTGAAGGAGCACCCGGGAGCAACGATTATGTACAATACCCTTTGCTCAAAAGTTGTTGAAGAAACGATTATAAAATATGGTGGCAAGCCCTTTATGTGGCGGACCGGCCATTCATTTTTAAAGAAAAAAAATCAGGAAGTTAAAGCAGCCTTTATCGGAGAGTTATCAGGACATTTCTTCTTTTCAGCTGATTTTTACAATCATGATGACGGACTTTATTCAACTTTGCGTTTGTTAAGTTATCTGGCAAAAACTAATCAGTCACTATCGGTTGCCAAAGATTTACTTCCTAAATATATATCGAGTCCTGAAATAAAAATATATTGCGCGGATGAAAATAAAGTTGAGCTAATTAAAAAAATTAATCCGTTGCTTAAAAAAGATTTTCCAGACGGTAAAATTATTGATGACGAACGAGCTGGCGATGGAGTCAGGGTTGATATATCCGATGGGATGTTTGTTGTCCGCTATTCACAAAATGCTTCTTATCTTACGGTTAAATTTGAAGCAAAAACTAGAAGTAAATATGATTATCTAAAAAACTACATTGCCAAACTTCTCCATAGTTACGAGGAGATAGACTGGAATTCTGACATAAATTTAAACATCGAGGCGCTTGAAAAATAAATCCTCACAATAAAATTTTGTGTGAGGATAAAATTACAAAATTGAGTTTAGTTTAAACTAAGCCCATTTTTTTTCGGACCTCAGCCATAGTAAATTGAGCAATAATCTGGGCTCTTCTTCTCCCTTTATCTAAGATATCTCTGACATAAACTTCTCTTGAGAGAAGTTCTTTTCTTTTTCTCCTAAAAGGTTCTAAAGAATTTATCAGAAGTTTGGTTAGAGATTTTTTAAATTCTTCATAACCTTTGCCCTTGAAATCCTTCTCCAATTCTTTAATCGATTTTCCACTAAAAAGACTGAAAATCGTTAAGAGATTAGAAATCCCTGGTTTCTTTTTCTGGTCGTATTTAATCACCTTTCCAGTGTCAGTGACAGCTGATATTATCTTCTTTTGAATTTCTTCCGGTTCGTCAAATAACCCAATACAACCCCGAGGGTCATCGGTTTTTGACATTTTTTTCTTAGGATTTTGTAAACTCATTATTTTTGCTCCGATTTTGGGAAGTAAAACTTTTGGTTGCTTGAAAGTTTGGCCAAAGGTTTGGTTAAATTTTCTGGCAATGGTTCTGGCTAATTCAACATGTTGTTCTTGGTCTTTTCCTACTGGAACTAAAGCGGTTTGATAAAGCAAAATATCAGCAGCCATTAAAACAGGGTAATTCAAAAGGCCGGCATTGATATATTCTTTGTGTTTTTTGGCCTTTTCTTTGAACTGGGTCATTCTTTGGAGTTCGCCCAAAGGGGTAATTGTTCCTAAAAGCCAGGCAAGTTCTGAATGTTCTTTGACTTGGGACTGAACGAAAAAAATACATTTTTCCGGATTGAGACCAGCAGCTAAATAGATAATAGCTACATCAAGGATATTTTTTTGAAGCTCTTTGGGATTGTAAGGCGTAGTGATTCCATGTAAATCAACAATACAAAAAATACATTCATTTTTTTCTTGAAGCTCAAGCCATTGTTTGATAGCTCCTAAATAATTTCCAATATGCAATTCGCCAGTTGGCCTAATGCCAGAAAATACTCGCATAAATTTATACTTCAATTACTACAGGTAAAATCATTGGCCTTCTCTGAGTTTTTGAAAAAAGAAATTTGCCGATTTTGTTTCTTATTTCATTTTTGACATAGCTCCAATTAACCGCTCCACCAGAACCTGCTGCTCTATCGACAATATCTTTTACTTTTTTTCTTGTTTCTTTGAGTAATTCCTTTGATTCTTTAAGATAAACAAATCCTCTTGATATTATATCAGGAGAACCCTTGACTTTACCAGAGGTTCTGTCAACTACGGCTACAATTACGAACATTCCATCCCGAGCTAAATTTTGTCTATCTCTCAAAACAACTTCTCCCACATCGCCGATTCCCAAGCCATCAACCATTACATAATTTGAGGGAACTCTTTCCTTTTCAATGAAAATTCTTTTTGGGCTTAGATTTACAACCTCTCCATTTTCAGCCACCGTTATGTTTTGTTTTAATAAACCTACTTCTTCGGCTAACTGGGCGTGCCTGACAAGCATTGAGTATTGGCCATAAATAGGCAGAAAGAATTTTGGCTTCATAATTCTGAGCATTTCTTTTAACTCTTCTTCTTTAGCATGGCCGGAAGCATGAATATCCATCATTTTGTAGTGGAAAACTTTAGCTCCTTGACGGTGAAATTGGTCTTTTAAGAACTGGATACTTCTTTCATTTCCAGGGATGACCGAAGAAGAAAAAATAATTGTATCTTCTTTCTTGAGCCGGATAAATTTATGTTCTCGATTGGCAATTCTCATAAAGACCGCTTCTTCTTCCCCCTGAGCACCGGTGCAGATAATTGTTATTTTTGAGTCAGGAAATTTGCCAATATCTTTTGTTTTTATAAAAGTTCCCTTTTTAGCTTTAATCTTTTTTAAAGTTTGAGCAATCTCAACATTAATTTTCATGCTATGTCCTTCAATTGTTACTTTTCTTCCATATTTCTCTGAGAGGGCGATTAATTGCTGAATTCTGTTAATCAGGGAAGCAAAACTGGCAGCAATAATTCTCCCTTCTGCTTTTCTAAAAATCTTGTCTAAATTTTCAAAAATTGTTTTTTCTGAGAGAGAATGGCCTTTTTCTTCGGCTCCGGTTGATTCAGACATCAAAAGTAAAATCCCTCTTTTGCCAATGTTTTTTAATTTCTCAAAATCGGTAGGGGGTTCATTAACAGGAGATTTATCAAATTTAAAATCAGAAGTATGGACAATATTTCCGAGAGGGGTCTTAATAAATAATCCAAGGTTATCGGGAATATTATGATTCTGTCTGAAAAGTTCTACTTGGAAAGGTCCTAATTGAATTTTAGAGCCATCTCTTACGGTTTCTATGTTAAGTTTTGGTTGATTGGGAAAATCTTCCCGTTTTTTTAAGATAATCCCCTTAGTTAAAGGGCTGGCATACATTGGAAGGGACCCAAGTCGGGGGATAATATAGGGGATAGCACCAATATGGTCGTAATGGCCGTGAGTCAGAACCGCTCCCAAGATGTTCTTTTCTTTTCCTCTAAGATAGGAAATATTTGGGATAATACAGTCAATACCTGGCATATCTTCTCCCGGGAAACCAAGACCCATATCAATAATTAAAATAGGGGCTCCTCTTGAGGAAGGGTGGCGTCCTCGCCATTCAAGGAGCATCATATTACGGCCAACCTCGCCGAGACCACCAAGCGGAATAATGCGGAGGTTGGGCTTTTTTGTTGGTTTAATCATAGTGCCGAAGGTGGGATTCGAACCCACAAGCCATAAAGGCACACGGCTCTGAACCGTGAGTGTTTTCCAGTTTCACCACTTCGGCTTATCATCAACGATGTTTTACTTCCACCTTCTTTTAGTTTTAATATACCAATTTTCTATTTCTGAGAACCTTTTTGAGGGGTCAACAATCATTTCTGCATTTATTCCTTTAATTTCTTCTGAAACCAAATAAATATAATCTGGGCTGTACAAAAATACCACTGGAGCTTCATTAATTAAAATATTTTGAAATTCTTCCAGATTTTGAGCTCTAATTTCAGGCTCTTGACTCTGACGAGCTTTCTCTAATAATTTATCAACGTTTTTATTTTCGTAGAAAGATAGGTTTAAACCGGGATCTTTCTTTTGCAAAGAGTGCCAGAAGGGGAGAGGGTCAGGGACAGCTCCCAAAACTTCACCAAATAGTAAGGCTGAATAATTTCTTGGTTTAATAATATCTCTCTCAAGAGTTTGGATGTCAAATGTTTTGATTTCGACTTTTACTCCCAAGGATTCCCATTGTTCTTTCAAAAGAAAGGCTGTTTCAACTAAAAGGGGTTGGTCGACCGTAACTAAAGAAAAGGAGAGTTCTAAACTTTCTGCCGGAACTTTTTGGCAAACTTCATTTAATTTGCTGCGGGTAGTTTTACTGACAATACCTGTTCCTTTTGTGAATCCCCAGGGTTCTAAAATTTCTTTGGCATATTTCTCCTGAAAACGGATGACCGCTTCTTTGGTTTCTGTTCCAAAAAATCCGGTAATTTTAGCTTGAGGATAAACTTCAGGATATTTTGATAGACATTTTTGAAGTTCTTTTACCTCTTCTCCTCGAGAACCTAATTTAAGGTCGCTTTTAAATTGAAAAATTGTTTCTTTTTTGACAATCTTTTTCCTGATTCCGGTTTCATTTTCAACAAACCCGGCTTCTTGTAAGATTTCCTTAGCTTTTTTTGGATTAAACTCATAGTAAGTGGTGGGAGAGGAAAATCCGTAAATTTCTGGCAAAATCGGAGAATTAACAATTTTCCCTTGCCCCAGAAGGGAAAGATTAATAATATCTTCTTTGTTAGTGCCATAATTTAAGGCCTCTCTTATTGCTTTTTCAGCCAAAATTTCTGATTTCTCTGGATTAAAAAATACAGCAAAGTATCTTGGTAAAGAAAAGTGATAATCTTTAAATTCAGTATCTTTAAAGAGATGATATTTTTTTGGGTCAAAAATTGAAAGCCCTTGAATTTCTTTTCTTTGGGCAGATTCAATTAGTTTTTCTTCAGTATCAAAAAAATGAAAAGAAATTTCTCTAATTTTTGGCTTTTCTCCAAAATATTTAGGATTGGCACCTAAAGTTAAAGATTTGACATATCCTGATTTATCTTGTTTTAGGCTTTTTAATTGATAAGGTCCTGAGCCTATAGGTTGAAGATTGTAAATTGACAAGGGAAAATTTTGGGCAGGAATATCTTCCCAAATGTGGCTTGGTAAAATTTTTAAAGTCAGATTTTCCAAGAAGGCAGGATAAGGGTTTTTTAATTTGAAGCGAATGCTTGAGTTGGAAATTTTTTCAATTTCCACTCCTAACCAATTTGCTCTTAAAGAACTATTATAATCAGGATTTTGGACTGTTTTTATGGTAAAAATTATATCATCAGCAGTTAATTTTTCATCATCTTGCCAAAAAACATTTTCTTTTAAAGAAAGTTCAAAAACTTTTCCATTCTCTAAAATTTTATATTCTTTGACAAGGTCTGGAACAATTTCTCCTCTCTGGTTATATTTCATTAAACCTGAAAAAATGAGCTGGACCAAATCCCGATCCGTATCAGAATTCTCCCCATAGATTGGATTAATAAATCTGGGATAACCAATTAAACCCTCTTTATAAGTTCCGCCAATGGCAGGCTTTATTTCGGTATTTTTAAAATAAAAATTGAAACCGAGGAAGATAGAAGAATCGAAAAATAAAATCAAAAAAATAATTAGTACTACTTTCTCTTTTTTTGTTAAAATATGGAAAATTTGTTTCCATTTTGCAAAAGAAGGAAAAGCTTTAGAGAACAACCTCCTTTTGAGATTTTCGAAAATTCTCTTTGTTTTGCGAAAAAAAGACATTAGAAAAGCAAATTTAAAAGAGCCAAGACCACAAAAAGAACGCCAAGCACTATTGTTCCCCAGAAGATTTTTTGTTGAATACCCCGCCGGGTAGCGTAAAATCCCCCGGATTGCCCAAAGGCAGAACCAAGAGCAGTTCCCCTTTGTTGTAAGAGAATGAAGATAACTAAAAAGACGGCAACTATAATTTGGAGGAAGGGTAAATATCCTTTCATTTTTTCTCAAAGAAAGACCTTTTAGTAATAAATTGAGAGAGGGCTAAGTTTAGCCCCCAGAGGATTAAAGCTATCCAAAAAAGAGGTAAAAGTCCTTGAATAATTAACTCCTTAAAGAAAATATCAACCGCCCAGATTAATCCTATGGAAATAACCAGACTGAAAAGATTAAAAGTAATAATTCTTAGAGGTAAGGTAAGTTTATTTAAAATTGGTTTTACAAAGAAATTAAGAAATCCCAAAAAAGCTCCCACAAAAACTAAACTTCCCCAGACCTGGCCAAATTCTACCCCTGATCCTGGGGTAACAAATGTAGGACCTCTAAATTCTACCCCGGGAACAAATTTTACAGCCAGTAAGATTCCTAAAATCCCAGTAATAATTTGGAGAATCAGTCTTCGCATGTTTTTATTCTATCAAAGACTTTCTCGAAGGTCAATCTCTCTTAACTTGCGATGATAGGATATGGCAAATCGGTGAGCCTCATCGCGAAGTTGCAAAATTAAATTAAAAATTTCTCTCGGCAATTTTTTAAGCAAAATAGGTTGTTTCCTTCCTTCAATAAATAATTCATTTTTCTTTTTCGCCAAGCTAACAAATTTTATCTCTTTAATTTTTAAGGGGCCCACCAAAGGTGGGAGGATGTGGTGGGTGGGTTGTAGTCTTAAATCTTTAATCTTTAATGCCGCATTTAGTTGGGCTTTTCCTCCATCAATTAAAATTAAATCTGGCCAGCCCCATTCAGGATGGTTAATTCTCCTATGCAATATTTCTTTGAGCATAACCACATCATTTGGTTTGCCGGCTATCCTGATTTTGAATTTGCGGTACTGGCTTTTTTCTGGTTTACCATTAATAAAAGTTACCATAGATCCGGTAGCTTCCTGACCTTGGATGTTTGAAACATCATAAGCTTCAATTCGAGAAATTCTATATTTTAATTTTAAAATTTTTTGTAAAGTTTTTTGAATTGTTTTCCACTTTTCCTTCTGTCGGTATTCCTTCTGTCGGTATTTGATACCGACAGCCTCGGGGAATATTTTTGAATGAGAAATTACTTTTTCAAATACCTGAATTTGGTCTCTGATTTTTGCCGCTTTTTCGAAACCTTGAACACCTGAAAATTTTTTCATTTCTTTTTTAAAATCTTTTAAAACTTTTGTTTTCTTTCCTTGAAGAATCTTAATTAAATTTTTAGTATTTCTCTGGTCCTCTTGTTTTATTTTGCTTTCAAGCATCGGAATTTGTTGAGCAGTTTTAGATTTTAACAGACAAGGAGCCGGGCATCTATCTAATTGATACCAAAGGCAGGGGTGATTGGGAATTTTATTACAGCTCCGATAAGGGAAAATCTTTCTCAAAATTTTTAAAGTTGCTTTTAAAGCAGTACCATCTACAAAAGGACCTATAAACTCAGCTTTAAGTTTTAAGTTTTTAGTTTTAAGTTTCCTTTGATGTGTCCAAAAAATCCTGGGAAAATCCTCGACAGTTTTTGCTACAAAGAAATAATTTTTATCATCTCGCCATATTATATTATACTTCGGCTTATATTTTTTAATTAAATTTGCCTCTAAAATCAAAGCCTCAATTTCCGAATTGGTTTTAACATAGCCGAGTTTTGTAGTTAAGCTAAGTAATTCTTTATGTTGTTTTGTTCTTTCCTTGAGATTCGCCGCCTTGCCAATATAAAGGAGCTTAACTCCTTTTTTAAAAGCATAGACTCCAGGAACTTTGGGCAGATTTTCAAATTTCTTTTTTGAGATAAATTTAAATTTATTCATCTTTAATTACAGGTTGAAAATAATTATTTAGTTTAATTTCTTTCGGAATTAACTCTTTAATCTTACCATCTTTGATTAAAATTTCTAATATTTGTCCTCTCATTGTTTTTTCGGAAAAACTTTGGTCAAAAATGAAATTTCCCAAACTGTAAAAAATATAGCCATTTCCATATTTTTCATTCGGTTGAATTACGTGAGGGTGATGACCAACTATTAAATCTGCTCCGGCGTCAATTGCCATTTTGGAAAATTCAATTTGAAATAGAGTTGGTTCGTTTGAGTATTCTTCACCAGAATGCAAGGAAACAATTAAAATATCTGCGCTTTCTTTTGCGCTTTTAATGTCTTCTTTTATTTTGTTAATTTCCTTTTCACTTATCCAAGCTATTCCGGACTTTGTTTCGGTAGCTTTCCAGGCTTCGGGTCCTAAATTAGTATAAGCTAAAAAAGCAATTTTAGTACCCTTAATTTCTTTAATAAGAGGGGAATAAGCCTCTTTTTCTGTAAAACCAGCCCCAACATAACCAATTCCCGCCGTGCTTAACTTAGTTAAGCAATCTTCTAAAGCTTCTCTTGTGTAGTCAAAGGCGTGATTATTAGCCAAAGATAAAACATTAAAGCCGGCAAAACTTAAACCCTCAATTGCGTTTGGGTCTGCTCTAAAAGAATAAATACTTCCAACCTTAATTCCTTTATCGGAAATTACCCCTTCTAAATTTCCAAAAAGAATATCTGCTTTTTGTAGTTCTTCAGCAATTTTCAAAAAAGGAAACCTAAAATCTCCTTTTCCCTCCTTTTCAACCATATATTCCACGCCGCGGTCAAGCATTATATCGCCTACCAAGATTACAGTAATTGCCTTTTCTTTGATTAATTCATCTACTATCGGTTCAGAATAATCTATTGATTTCGGAAATCGATAGATTTCAATTGAAAAAAATAAACCTATGGCAATGATAAAAGTAATTAAAATTAACCAAGGAAAAATCTTTTTCATTACTTTTATTTTACCCCTTCTTGAAAGATTCGGAAATTTGGAGTATAATAGATAACTTCCATGAAAGGCGATTTTATTAAAATTCGAGGCGCCAGGGTACATAACCTAAAGAACATAAACGTTGATATACCAAAGAATGAAATGGTGGTGATTACCGGTATTTCTGGTTCTGGGAAGTCTTCTTTAGCCTTTGATACTTTATATGCTGAAGGGCAGAGAAGATATGTTGAATCATTATCTGCCTATGCCAGGCAATTTTTGGGGGTAATGAAAAAACCTAATGTTGATAAAATCGAGGGAATTTCTCCTGCAATTTCAATTGACCAAAGAAAAGCAGCCCATAATCCTCGTTCGACAGTAGGCACCATTACTGAAATTTATGATTATTTAAGGCTTTTGTTTGCCAGAGTTGGAAAACCTCATTGTCCAAAATGTGGCAAACTAATCACCCGCCAGACCATAGATCAGATTGTAGAACAGATTTTGAAGTTGCCCAAAGGAAAAGAAATGATCATTTTGGGGCCCGTAATCCGAAGAAAAAAGGGAGAACACCAGGGGATTTTAGAAGAAATTCAGAGAGGAGGATTTGTCAGGGTGAGGATTGATGGAATAATTTATCGGATAGAGGAAGCTCTAGAAAAAAACCTTAATAAAAACAAAAAACACAACATTGAGGTAGTGGTGGATAGACTGATTCTTGATAAAGATTTAGACAAGTCAAGGTTAGTCGATTCTCTAGAAATGGCTTTAAAATTAGGAAAAGGTATCCTAATTGTAAGTCAAATGTCAAATGTTAAAGGTCAAAAGTCAAAAGACGAAGCCTTTTCAGAGCATTTTGCCTGCGAGGAGTGTGGAATTTCTCTGCCAGAATTAGAGCCGAGATTGTTCTCTTTCAATAGTCCCTATGGAGCTTGCCCAGCCTGTCAGGGATTGGGAGAGAAATTAGAAGTTGAGCCCTCATTGGTTATTCCTAATCCCAATTTATCTCTTTCAGAAGGAGCAATTTTTCCTTGGGCCCACGCTTCCCACAAAGTAGGAAGGCAGGGTTATTTTTGGTGGCAACTTTCCGATTTAGCTGAAAAATGTAATTTTTCATTAGATACCCCTATTAAAAATCTATCAAAAAAAAATTTAGATATTATTCTTTATGGAAATGGGTCTTTTGAGGGAGTAATTCCCAATCTGGAAAGAAGATATTATCAAACTGACTCTGAAGCGGCTCGTCAGGAAATTGAGAAATATATGGTTGAGAGAAGATGTGAGAAGTGCCAGGGGAAAAGATTAAAACCAGAAGTATTGGCAGTAACCGTAGCAGAAAAGTCAATTGATGATATAGTGGCTCTTCCAGTTAGTCAATCTCAAAAGTTTTTTACAAATATTGGACATCGGATGTCCAACAATGAACTAAAGATAGCTGGCCTCATTGTTAAGGAGATTATTAATCGCTTGCAATTTCTGATTGATGTTGGTTTGGATTATCTGACTTTGGATAGAAAAACTAAAACCTTGGCTGGAGGTGAAGAACAGAGAATAAGATTGGCTACCCAAATTGGTTCAAAATTAACAGGAGTTTTATATATTTTAGACGAACCATCCATTGGTCTTCATGCCAGGGACCAGGGAAGATTGATTGAAACTTTAAAAAAACTTAGAGATTTAGGGAATACGGTGGTGGTAGTTGAACATGATTATCAAACTATTCGTCAAGGAGCTGATTGGGTAATTGATATTGGACCTGGAGCAGGAAAACATGGTGGTAAAGTTGTTTTTGAGGGGACACCGAAAGAATTACTTAAAGCTCATACACTTACCGGAGATTATTTGGCCGGTCGAAAGAAAGTAGAAATCAAATTCCCAGCGGGAAGCCATCCCGCTGGGAAGCCATCCCGTGATGAGAAGAAGTTTTTATTAATTAAAGGGGCAAAGGAGCATAATTTGAAAAACATTGATGTTAGAGTTCCTTTAGGAAAATTTGTCTGTATTACCGGCGTTTCTGGTTCTGGAAAAAGTTCTTTGATGAACGACATTTTGGCCCGGGCTTTGATGAGAAAATTTTATAAATCAAAAGAGGAGCCGGGAGAACATCGAGAAATTTTGGGAACTGAGAATTTAAATAAAGTGGCTTTGGTTGACCAATCTCCAATTGGCAGAACTCCCCGTTCAAACCCAGCAACTTATACCGGAGCTTTTTCTTATATCAGGTATCTCTTTTCTAAAACCCACGAAGCCAGAATCAGAGGTTATCAGCCGGGTCGCTTTAGTTTTAATGTCAAGGGAGGAAGATGCGAAGCCTGCGAGGGACAGGGAGAGATAAAGATTGAGATGTATTTTTTACCCGATGTTTACGTTGAGTGCCAGGAGTGTAAAGGCAAAAGATTTGATAAGGAAACATTAGGGATTGAATATAAGGGGAAAAATATTGCTGAAATTTTAGAGATGACAGTTGAGGAAGCTGTGGAATTTTTCAAAAATATCCCTGGCCTATATCATAAACTAAAAACTTTAAACGATGTTGGTTTAGGCTATGTTCAATTGGGTCAGCCAGCCCCTTCTTTATCTGGTGGAGAGGCCCAGAGAGTAAAGCTATCTACTGAACTTTCTAAAAAAGCTAGTGCCAGAACCATTTATATTTTAGATGAGCCGACAACTGGCTTACATCCTCACGATATTAAAAAACTGATTTTAATTTTAAAAAGATTAGTGGAAAAAGGAAATACAGTGCTTTTGTCCGAACATAATGTCGACATTATTCGTAACGTAGATTGGGTAATCGATTTGGGACCTGAAGGGGGAGATAGGGGAGGCTATATCGTGGCTGAAGGAACGCCTTTTGAAATTATAAAAATTAAGAAAAGTTATACTGGACAATATTTAAAGAAAATGCTAAAATAAATTTGGTTCGCGAAAAATAAAATATTTATAGAAAAGGAGGTAAGTGAAGTGAAATACAGTATAAGAATAAGAAAAGGACGCCGTATAAAAGCATCTCCTTTGAGAAGTAAAACAAAAGTAAGAAGAATTGAACATCTTTTTTATCAAATAGGTTTAAAAAGAGGTGAAACCAGCGCTCAAAAAGTTTTTCAAGTTTTGGAACTCTGGCAAGAACAAGAATGGATTTTGAACTTTGGAGAATACCCAAGATGGAAATACCATGACTATATTTTGCATCGAGATGGCTGGTTTATTACTTTGGATGGAGAAATGGTTGATTTCCAAATAAAAAGCTCTCTTAAAAATGCTCAAAAACATCTGGAAGAATATCCTGATGTCCGGCCAATAGTTGTTAGTTCAGGGATAAGTATAGAAGAGTTAAGCGAAAAAATGAGGGAGCTTTTTAAAGATAAGCTTCTGGAGTTTAACAAAAACCAAGTAAGGCTAGCGAATTGATGATTTTTCGTTAGCCTTTTTTTGTTTGGTCTCTTGACAAATTTTTGTCAATTATTAAAATAAAATATTAGCACTCAAAGGTCGTAATTGCTAACATGATAAAAACAATTCAATTTTATGAAAATAAAACCCTTATCAGACCACATTCTTATTGAGCCAATAAAACAAGAGGAAAAAACAAGAACTGGAATTTTACTTCCCGAAACCGCTGAAAAAGAAAGACCAGAACAAGGAAGAGTGATTGCCGTAGGGCCGGGCCGAAAAACTTCCTCTGGTAAAATTATTCCTATAGAAGTAAAAGTAGGACAGAAAGTTTTGTTTACAAAATACGGTCCAAACGAAATAAAGGTCGCTGAGAAAGAATATTTAATCGCAAAAGAAGAAGATATACTAGCAATTCTTGAATAAATTCAAGAATTGCAATTTCTAATTTCTAATTTCTAAAACTATGGCAAAACAAATTTCTTATCAAGAAACAGCTCGGAGAAAATTAAAAATAGGGGCAGATAAATTAGCTAATGTAGTGAAAGTTACTTTAGGTCCCAAAGGAAGGAACGTTGTTTTGGATAAAGGTTTTGGAGCGCCAACTATTACTAATGACGGAGTATCTATTGCCAAAGAAATTGAACTCGAAGATAAAATAGAAAATTTAGGAGCTGAAATTATTAAAGAAGTGGCTGAAAAGACTAAAGATGTGGCTGGCGATGGCACTACTACCGCCACCTTGCTGGCTCAGGCCATAATCACAGAAGGATTAAAGAACGTTACTGCCGGAACTAATCCCTTAGCAATTAAAAGAGGAATTGAGAAAAGTACTAAAGTAATAGTAGATTTTCTTAAGAAGATATCCAGGTCTATTTCTAACAGAGAGGAAATTGCTCAGGTAGCAACTATTTCTGCTGAAGACCCTGAAGTTGGACAATTAATTGCCGAAGCTATGAAAGAGGTTGGGAAAGATGGAGTGATTACAGTTGAGGAATCAAAAACTTTTGGTATTCAAAAAGAAATTGTTAAAGGGCTTCAATTTGACCGAGGCTACATTTCTCCTTATATGATTACTGATACTGAAAGAATGGAAGCAATATTTGAAGACCCTCATATTTTAATTACTGATAAAAAGATTTCCAGCCTCCAGGACATTTTACCGGTTCTTGAAAAAATAGCCCAAACTGGCAAAAAAGAATTAGTGATTATTGCCGATGAAGTAGAAGGAGACGCCTTAGCTACTTTAGTAGTGAATAAACTTCGAGGAATATTTAATACCCTGGCAATAAAAGCTCCTGGTTTTGGAGACAGAAAAAAAGAGATGCTTGAAGATATTGCCACAGTGACTGGCGGTCAGGTGATTTCAGAGGAAGTTGGTTTGAAACTTGATAAAGTTGAAATAGGACAATTAGGGTCAGCCAGAAAAGTTATTTCAACCAAAGAGAATACTACTATTATTGAAGGGAAAGGAGAAAAAGGAGATATTGAAGCTAGAGTTTCTCAAATTAAAAGGCAAATTAAAGAAACAGAGTCAGAATTTGATAAAGAGAAATTACAAGAAAGGTTGGCTAAGCTAGCAGGTGGGGTAGCAGTAATTAAAGTGGGAGCTGCTACCGAGGTTGAACAAAAAGCTCGTCAACATAAAACTGAAAATGCCCTTTCAGCAACCAGAGCAGCGGTCGAAGAGGGAATTGTTCCAGGTGGAGGAGTAGCTTTGCTCCGAGCATTAGAGAGTTTAAAAGAGTTTAAGTCAGAAGGCGAAGAAAAAATCGGAATAGCAATTTTAAAAAGAGCGCTCCAAGAACCAATAAGGCAAATTGCCCTAAATGCCGGCAAGGATAGTTCAGTGGTAGCAGCTGAAGTTCTGAAAGGTGAAGGTAGTTTTGGTTATAATGCTGCTACCGATACCTTTGAGGATTTGATGAAAGCCGGTATTGTTGACCCAACAAAAGTTGTCAGGTCGGCTTTAGAAAATGCGGTTTCGGCAGCTTCTATGTTTTTGACAACCGAAGCTGTGGTGGCAGAGCTGCCAGAAGAAAAAGAGAAGAAAGTACCAGGAATGCCCCAGGGAATGCCTGGAGGATACTAAAAAACAGAATAGCTCTTATCTGTCAAAAACTTTTCCTATTGTCTTAGGAAGAGTTTTTGTTTATACTAAAGAATAGCTATAGGGTTCCGGGACGGCTTCCCGGAGGCGCCTTTTGTAAACATAAAGGTCGTTAGAAATTTAATTTTAAAAAAGCATATATGAACCCTTTTCGAATTATTTTAATAATAGTTGCTATTATTGTTTTATGGGTAATTTTTGTCTATAACCGCTTGGTTTTGCTTTTGAATCGGGCAAAAGAGGCTTGGGCAGATATCGACGTTCAATTAAAGAGAAGATATAATTTGATTCCCAATTTAGTTGAAACGGTTAAAGGTTATGCTGCTCATGAGAAAACAGTTTTTGAAAATGTAACTAAGGCCAGGACGGCAGCTATGACAGCTGAACAGTCGGGCGACCCAAAGGAAGTTGGTAAGGCTGAAAATCTCCTGGCTGGGACTCTGAAAACCCTTTTTGCCGTAGCCGAAAATTATCCTCAGTTAAGAGCTGCAGAAAACTTTTTGGAATTGCAAAAAGAACTTTCTGATACTGAAAATAAAATTCAGGCTGCCAGACGCTTTTACAATGGGAATGTCAGGGATTTAAATATCAAAATTGAGAGTTTCCCTGCAAATATTGTCGCCAATCTTTTCAGATTCAAAAAAATGGACTTCTTTGAGATAGAAGAGACAGCTGGTAGAGAACCGGTGAAAGTTCAGTTTTAAATCTATCCCTTATTAATTTTAAATTAATGGCTACTCTATATTCTCAGGCTGAATCAAATATCCGTAAAACATGGTTATTATTTGTTGCCTTTTTGATTTTTATTATCGCTTTGGGCTGGCTTTTCAGTTATTTATTGGATAATTCTATTTTTCTGATTTTGGCTGTAATTATTGCTTTTTTGCAAAGTTTTTTTGCCTATTGGTATTCAGATAAAATTGTTTTAGCAATGACAAAAGCTAAACCAATAGAGAAAGAAGATAACCCAGAGCTTTATAGAATCGTAGAAAATCTTTGTATTGCTGCAGGTCTTCCTCTGCCCAAAATTTTTATCATAGAAGAACAACAGCCAAATGCCTTTGCTACCGGCAGAGACCAAAATCATGCCGCTGTTGCTGTCACTCGGGGGCTTTTGGAAAAATTGGAAAGGTCGGAATTAGAAGGAGTAATAGCCCATGAACTTTCTCATATTGGGAACAAAGATGTGCTTTTGGGTACAATGGTGGTAATTTTAGTCGGGGTTATAGCTATGCTTTCAAACTGGTTTTTAAGAATTAGTTTTTTTGGGGGAGGAAGGAGGTCACGAGATTCAGGAGGAGTAATTTTTATAATTCTTGGAATTTCAGCTGCTATTTTAGCTCCGATTGCAGCTACCTTAATCAAACTCGCTATTTCCAGAAAAAGAGAATTTTTAGCCGATGCTTCCGGGGCTCTTTTAACAAGGTACCCGGAAGGTTTAGCTAAAGCTCTGGAAAAAATTTCAGCTGACCCGAATCCAATGAAAGTAGCCTCCAATTCCACCTCCCATCTTTTTATCGCTTCACCTTTTCGAGGAAAACAATCAAAAAGCTGGTTCACCAAGTTATTTTTAACCCATCCTCCCGTAGAGGAACGGATTAGCGCACTTAGAGGAATGGAGATTTAATTTTTAATTTTTATGACGTGTCCTCTTTGTAAAAAACCATTAGATAGAGCTATTTTATACGGCGTTGAGGTAAATTTTTGTCCTAACTGCCTTGGTCTTTGGTTTGAGGCAGAAGAATTAAGATTAGCAAAAGACCAAAAAGATAGAAGTTTAAGGTGGTTAGATATTGATTTATGGAAAGATGAAACTAAATTTAAAATATCTCCCGGAATGAGACTTTGTCCTTTTTGCAGATTACCGCTTTATGAAGTATACTATGGCGATTCTCGGATTATCGTTGATGTTTGTAATTTATGTCAGGGAACATGGCTTGATAGGAGCGAATTTAAAAAAATAATCGAATATTTGAAAAATAAAGCGGATTTTGAGCTTTTAGAAAACTACACCAAAAATCTAACTGAGGAATTTTGGGAAATTTTTACTGGTCCAGAAACTTTAAAAGAAGAAATTTCAGACTTTTTAATAATTTTGAAACTTTTAAATTATAAATTTGCAACCCAACATCCAATAATTGCGAAAATAATTTCACAGTTGCCAAAATAAATTCAGGGAGAGGTGCAGGAGTGGTTTAACTGGCGGTCCTGGAAAGACCGTGTATCGAAAGGTACCGTGGGTTCGAATCCCACCCTCTCCGTAAAAAAATTGAACATAGAAATAATCAAGTATAATTATACCGTGGGTTCGCCACGGGATAAACCCGTGGCGCCCCGAGTTCATCTCGGGGCGAATCCCACCCTCTCCGATGTTAAAATGATTAAAAAATTCAAAACCATACAAAGCGAATTAAAGGAAATTAGTGATTTTGAGAAAGGTTGCTGGGTAAATGTTTCAAACCAGACCAATAATAACGAACTGAAAACATTATGTCAGAAATTAAATGTTCCTTTGGATTTCTTGACAGATCCATTAGATATTAATGAGAGGTCCAGAATTGAGATAGAAGGGGGATATACCCTGATTGTATTAAGGGTACCTTTATTTGACGAGAGCAATGTTGATGTTCCTTTTACTACTCTGCCCATTGGTATAATATTTAATGAAGATTTATTCATTACCGTATGCTCCAAGGATAGCGAAATTATTGCAGATTTTATCAATGGTAAAGTAAAGAACTTTTCAACTGAAGATAAAAGCTCCGCCATTTTAAAAATATTCTCTAGGACAGCTTTATTATATTTGAAGTATCTAAGAGATATTAACAGTAGAACAAATATTGTTGAGAAAGAATTACATAAGGCAATGAAAAATGAAGAGCTGATAAAACTGTTGAACATAGAGAAGAGCCTGGTTTTCTTTGTAACTTCTTTGAAAGCAAATGAATTTATGATGGAACGACTCCAGAAAATGGAAATTGTAAAATTGGATTCTGAAGACAAGAATTTATTGGAAGATGTAATCATAGAAAATAAACAGGCCATAGAAATGGCCAATGTTTACAGTAATATCCTCAGCGGAATGATGGACGCATTTGCATCGGTTATTTCGAACAACTTGAATGTTGTGGTGAAATTCCTGACATCAGTTACAATAATTTTGATGATTCCAACATTGATAGCTAGCATCTATGGTATGAATGTAGTGTTACCGTTTCAACATTCCCTACATGCTTTCGTTATAGTTATGATTATTTCAATAGTTTTATCAATGAGTGGCGTATTGATGCTTATGAAAAGAAAATGGTTTTGATTATATTTGCGCTTAACTAATGTTTGTACTTAACTTAGTTAAGCACAACTTTTAAAATTAACCCGTTGCTACATTGGATAACACCGAATATCTGACTGCGCCCAGAGAAATATTTTTATAATTTTTTTTCACATTTTAATCTAGCCCTTTTGAATTTTTTTGGGGAAGAAAAAAGCCTTGAGAATAGTGCTCTGTTCATCAAGGCTTTTTTAAATGCTTCGAGGAACATTGAGGAACATTCATCGTATGACTTTTTTTCTTGACCGATCGGCCATTTCGCCGATCTTGTTAATTTTTTTTAGCGCTTTAACAACTTTTTTGTCTCCGCGTTTTTTTGCTTCTTCTATATCCTTACGAATTTCTTGTCCCTCAAGTTTACCCCAAGGTACGAACGATTCCGGTGGAATTACCGACATTAAAATCACCCCCTCCATTAATGATCAAAAAATAATCAAAAGCTATTCTGATATCACATCTTATCATATTTTATTGTAAAAGACAAGGGACCCGCGACAAAAAATTTAAAAGCCGGTCTACCAAGATTTGACCGGCTTTTTAGGAAAGATTCATTTTAGTAGTGATAAATTATTTTTTATTTAGAATTTTATAATATACTTTCTCATATTCATCAACCATTTTTCCCAAACTAAAATTTTCCTCTGCATGTTTACGGCAATCCCCGGGCTTTATTTTATCTATATTTTTTAAAGCTCTTTTTAACCCATTAATTCCTTCTTTTGGAGGAACAACAAAACCGGTTTTTCCATCAACTATAAGTTCTGAAACAGCCCCTCTGTCAAAACCAATAACCGGCGTTCCGCAAGATTGAGCTTCTGCCATTACCAAACCAAAGGGCTCTTGCCAGTTAACAGTCATTAAGAATGTTTTTGCTTTTTGCATCAGTTTTGCAACCTCTTTTTTGGTTAATGGCTGCTCAGGAGAAACCGGCCCTATCCATTTAATTTTTTTGTTTAAATAGGGCTTAATGTCTCTCTCAAAAAATCCGGGGGCTTCAACTTTACCAGCTAACAAAAGTTTTGAATTGGTTTCTTTAGCTAATTTTATTGCCCATCTTATACCCTTAGGATCCATAAAAACTCCTTTTTTATCTTTGGCACAGCTTAACCTTCCAATCCATAAAAGATAATCCTCCTTTTTGGCAGAAAATTTATACAACTCGGTATCTGCTCCATTATGAATTACTTTGTAAATTTTTGTTTTTTTAGCTAATTTTGTGGCTGCTTTAGAAATACAAATAAAATAACTCTTTTTAAAAAGAGAAAGAGTTTCGTCAAGCTCTGTGGTCATTTGAGCGTGGATGGTGGTAATTATTGGAGTTTTAATATTTTTTTTAATAAGTAATGGAATAAATTCGGGATAACAATGGTTGTGAATAATATCAAAATTGTTTCCAATCTTTTCAAGCATTTTTGCCATTTTAGTCAAAAAAGCAGTATGAGCATAAAAAGGATTTTCAAAAGCCCCCATTTCTATAAAAGATTTGGGAATTACTTGAATGATTTTTGCCCCGGGAACAAAACTATTTCCAGTTCCTAAAATTGAAACTTTGTGTCCTTTTTCCAAAAGCGTGGAAACTAAATCAAAAATAACTCTTGGCCTTGCAGCAGTAATTCTTGGAGTAACTTTTCTTAGTAGCAGTGAGACAATGAGAATTTTCATGTATATTACAATTATTTTATCTTAATAATCTTTTAATTATTTTTTCATAATCATCAACCATTTTCTCAACAGAAAAATATTTTTCAACTCGTTCCCTACATTTTTTTCTATTAATTTTGTCTATATTTTTAATTGCTTTAACCATTTCACTAACATTTTTTATAATAAAACCGGTTTTTTTATCTTTTATAACTTCGGGAACCGCTCCATTAGGATAAGCGATTACTGGAACTCCACAAGCCATCGCTTCTGCCATCACTAAGCCAAAGGGCTCTGGCCATTTAATTGGAAAAAGAAAAGCTTTGGCGTATTTCACTAAATCAATTCGTTTCTTACCCCAAACCTCTCCAATATATTTAATTTGTTTACCGTCAATTAGGGGTTTTATTTCCTTTGAAAAATAGGGTTCTCTCTTTTTCCCTCCAGCTAAAATTAATTTAACTTTAGCTCTTTTTGCTGCCAAAATAGCATCTTTGGGATTTTTATGTTCTCCCAAAGCCCCCATATAGAGAAAATAATCTTTTGGTTTTTGGCAGAATTCAAGCTCTGAAAGATTTATCCCATTATAGACAGTTCCTAAATAGTTAATGTTAGTAAATCCCTTTCTTTGATTATTTGATATAGTAATAACATTTGGTTTTTTATAAGAGGAAAGAACATCGGCACTTTCTTCGAAGATTGGCAAGTGTAAAATACTAACTATCGGAGTTTTAATAAAAAGAGAAAGGGGTAAGAAGAGGTAACCGCCTCGGACGTGATTAAAAATAATATCAAATTCTCCTTCTCTTTTTATAATTTCCCTCATTACTCTAGCTATATAGGCACTTTCAATCCGTAGAGGGCGGGAAGATTCTATATAAGTGGTATCTATTTTTCTTTCAGTTATTGTTTTTTTAAAAATTTGGATAAATTTAGCTGAACCTTTATATTTCCCTGCCCCAAAAAGAGTTACTTTATAACCCCTTTTTGTAAGACCTTCTATCATTTCTTGAGCAATTCTTTCTGTCCCGCCTTGTCCTTTTGGCGGGACAGTAGTAAAAGGCGGAACTATTACTCCAATTTTTAAATTTTTCTTTTTCATGGTTAATACTTTATTATACTAAAAAGAGCTTCCTTTAGAAAGCTCTTTTTTTCAACTTGAATATTCTAAAAAGACTTGAGGGCTTCTTCTTTTTTTGTTTTGAACTCGTTTTTTTTCCATTCTTTCTCTTTTTATTATTCCCATTCGTATAAGCTTTTTTATAAATCCTTATGTATTTTTGAGCAGTTTTCTTCCAGGTGAATTTTTTCTCGACCGTCTGTCTTGCTGTATCTCCCAGTTTCTTTCTTAATTCATCATTTTCTAATAATTTATTACAGGCCTCTGTTATTTGCCGGCTGTTCTTTGGCCTAACCAAAAGTCCGTTTATTCCATCCTTTACTGCCAGAGGAATCCCTCCCTTTCTGGTAGCGATTACCGGGGTCTTGCCAGCCATTGCTTCTAAAATTACAAGCCCTAAAGGTTCATCCCAGACAGAAGGAGCAACAAAGACATCGGCTCGGTAGTAAAATTCTTCTAACTCCTCTTTTTTCTCGTCTCCCATATAACCGAGAAAGTGAACATTTTCTAACTTCAACTTATATGTTAAATCCTCTAAGTTTTTCTTTTCAGGTCCATCTCCGAGTATATAAATATCTCCTTTTATGTCGTTGGCTGCGTTTATAAGATAGAAAACACCTTTTTGGGGCGTAAGCTTCCCTGAAAAAAGAACAACTTTCTTACCTTTCAGTTTATATTTTTTATTGATAATTCTTATTTTTCTCTCTGGCGGGAAATTTTCAAGATAAATACCGCCGGGAATAATTCTTGTCTTATGAGAAAACTCTTTGCCAAAGACCCTTAACAGCCAACTTTTTGTGTCACCGCTTACAGCTACTATTTTTTTTACCCTTCTTAAAGCGTCCTGGGAGGAGGCAATAAAAATTTTCTTTTCGGAAGCGGTTAAAATCCCTGTTCCATGTGAAGTAACTATAAAATTTATCCCGTATAGTGCTTTTATAAAATTTGCTACCCATAAAAGAAGGGAAATGTGTTGAACATGAATTAGGTCTGGGTGAAAATCATCGACTGCTCTTATTACACTTCTTAAAAAGAAATTAAAGACCTGGGATATTTCCTTAGGAGTTAGGTCTTTATAGAGTCTACAAACAGGCCAATCAGGATGACCGGTAAAAGCAACTGGAAAGGGTAATTCTAAAGGATAAATTTTTACTCCGGCATGTTTTTCTTTACTTTCTGGACAGACTATAGCTGTTTTTATCTTTTTGGCTTTGTTAATTTCGGTGGCTAATTCTCTGGTGTAAGTTCCAGAACCACATCCCCATAAAGGAAAACACTGCAGAAATAGAACTTTATTTATTTTCGGCTTTTTATCCATAGTAAGATATTTTTTAATCCCGTTAATACAATTAACGGGATTATCTTTCTATTGTATATCTTAAGAATATAGTGTCAAATGGTTTGGGGTGAAAAGTTGTTTTTTTAAAAAAATGTATTAAAATAAATATAGTTGTTTATGCAAGATTCTCCAATTGACGAAATTAAAGAGAGATTAGATATTGTTGAAGTAATTGGAAGTTATATTAAACTTCAAAAAGCCGGAGCCAATTACAGAGCTCTCTGCCCTTTCCATTTGGAAAAAAAGCCCTCTTTTTTTGTTTCGCCAGCCCGCCAAATTTGGCATTGTTTTGGAGGATGTTCTGAAGGAGGGGATATTTTTCGCTTTGTAATGAAAATTGAAGGAGTTGAGTTTGGGGACGCCTTGCGAATTTTAGCTCAGAAAGCCGGAGTTGAATTAAAAAGGCAAACGCCGGAATACAAAAAATGGCAAACAGAAAGAAACCGGCTTTATGAGGTTTGTGATTTGGCAACAAGATTTTTTGAAAAACAATTAGAAGAAAGTAAAACGGGCAAAGAAGCAAAAAAATACCTTTTAGACAGAGGAATCAAAGAAGAAAGTATAAAAAAATGGCGAGTAGGTTATGCTCCTGATGTTTGGCAGGGGTTAGCCGACTTTTTAACTTCTCGAGGTTACGGCCAAGAAGAAATTAAAAAAGCTGGATTAGGGCTATCTTCTGAAAAAGGTTCTTTTTATGATAGATTTAGAGGGAGAATTATTTTTCCGGTTTTTGATTTAAATTCTCAAGTAGTAGGTTTTGGTGGTAGAGTTTTTAAAGAGAAAGACAAAAAAGAAATCGCCAAATACGTTAATACCCCTAACACTTTGCTTTATGATAAAAGTCGAGTTTTATACGGTTTAGATAAGGCTAAAGGAGAAATCAGGAAACGAGATTCCTGTATTCTGGTTGAGGGATATACTGATGTGATTATGGTTTCCCAGGCAGGCAATGCTAATGTGGCGGCAACCTCAGGAACTGCTTTGACTCCTTATCAACTCAAAATTCTAAAAAGATATTCAGAAAATCTTCTAACTGCTTTTGATATGGATGTTGCCGGTGATACTGCTACGAAGCGTGGAATAGATTTAGCCCAGGCCAGAGGTTTTAATATAAAAGTGATTACTATGCCATCAGGTTCAGATCCTGCCGATATTGTTTCCAAAAACCCAAAGGATTGGGAAAAACTGGTTGGGGAAGCAAAATCAATTCTTAATTTTTATTTTAAAACTGCTTTTGCCCTATCAGACCCAAAGACCCCTGAAGGAAAAAGAGAGATTTCAAAGATTTTATTGCCAGTCATAAAAAGAATCCCAAATAAAATTGAACAGGCTTTTTGGATTCAAGAACTTGCTAAAAAATTAGAGGTAAAAGAGGAGAGTATAGAAGAAGAATTAAAAAAAACAAAAGATTTACCTCCTGTTTACTTTGGACTGGAAGAGGACAGCGAGAGAAAAGAGAATTCCTCTGCAGTAAGGCAAAAATCCCGGCAGGAACTCTTAGAAGAACAGATAATGACCTTCATTTTGAAATCTCCAGAAAACCTTGATTTAATTACTGAAAAAGAGATTTCTTTTTTTTCTCCTCAAATTTCTCAGATTTTAAGATATTTCAAAAAAACTCAAGATTCTTCTACTACAACTATATCCTTTAGCGACCCAAAACAAATCAAAGCCCTTAAGAAAAATTTACCTCTTGAACTTATTGATTTGATAAATTATCTTTCCTTAAAAGCAGAAGTTGAGGAATTAGATTTGGAAGATGCAAAAGAAGAATTTAAAAACTGCCTCAAGGAAATCAAAATCTTAGAAATTAAAAATAAATTGGATAAATTTTCTCAAGATATTAAAAAAGCCGAAGAAGAAAAAGATTCCCAAAAGATTAAAAAACTTTTGGGAGAATTTAATACTTCCTCCAAATCGCTCCGCGATTTGGAGGCTACATAATCGTAATAATTAATAATCGATAAAATGAAAAAAAAGAAAAAAGAAAGAAACATGCCTCGCTCCGCTCGGCAGAACCTTGATTCTTCGCTCCGCTCGAAATTAAAAAAGAAGACCTCAATTCCCAAAAAAAGAAAAAAGAAACCTTCGCTTCCCAAAAAAAGAAAAGTAAAGAAAGGACGCCGGGAAATAAAGAGAAAAAAGAAAATAGTTAAAAAGAAGCTGAGAAAGAAAAAAGTTTTCCTACAAGAGAAACTTCAAGATTTAATCGAAAAAGGAAAACAGCGGGGTTTTGTTACTATTTCAGAAATTTTACATTCTTTCCCAGAAATAGAAAAAGACATTCAAGGATTAGAGAATCTTTATGAGAACCTGGAAAAAGAGGGGATTGAGGTAAAAGAGGCTAAAGAATTTTTAGAGTTGGAAAAAGTTCCAGAGAAGGCTTTAAAAAAAAGGTCTTTAAAATTAAGACTCGATCCCATTCAGATGTATTTAAAAGAAATTGGTAAAGTATCCTTTTTGACTGCCGACGAAGAAAAAAGATTAGCCAAAAAGATTGAGAAAGGAGATGAGGAAGCCAGAAAAAAATTAGCCAGGGCTAATTTAAGATTGGTAGTTTCGATTGCCAAAAGATATATTGGCAGATCGCCAAATTTAACTCTCCTCGATTTAATTCAGGAAGGAAATCTTGGTCTTTTTCGGGCAGTAGAAAAATTTGATTGGAGAAGAGGTTATAAATTTTCTACTTATGCTACCTGGTGGATTCGCCAGGCCATTACCAGGGCTCTGGCTGATCAAGCGAGGACCATTCGCATCCCGGTTCATATGGTGGAAACTATGTCAAAATACAGCAAGGCCAGAAGAAGGATTTTACAGGACCTTGGCCGAGAACCTCTACCAGAGGAAATTGCAGCTGAAATGGGAATTAGTGTTGACAAAGTTCATCATATAATGAAGATTTCTCAGGAGACAGTCTCTTTGGAAACTCCGATAGGAGATGAAAAAGATAGTTTTTTAGTTGAATTTATTGAAGATGAAAAAGTAATTCCGCCTTCGCTTGAGGCAGCTCGGAATCTTCTTAGAGAGAGGTTAAAAGAAATTTTGGTTGATTTGACCCCAAGAGAACAAAGAATACTCTCTATGAGATTTGGTCTGGAAAATGGAATTACTCATACTTTGGAAGAAGTAGGGCAGGAATTTGGCGTGACCCGGGAAAGAATCCGTCAGATTGAAGCCAAATCCCTTGAGAGAATAAGAGAACACCGGAAACTGAAAAAATTGAAAGGATATTGATTTTCTCAATAAATTTGGTAAAATAAAAATACATTCCGGGGTAGCTCAATGGTAGAGCGGATCCCTGTTAAGGATACGGTTGCGCGTTCGAATCGCGCCCCCGGAGCTAATAAAAAATCGCCAAGAAGGCGGTTTTTTTAGTAGAATTAGAATGTGAAAAAGAAAAATAAAAAGAACTCACCGATTAAATTAAAGAAGATAGCAAACTATGCCTCACGCCCCGAGGCAGAAATGGTGGCCACAATACTTAAAAAACATGGTATTTCTGTTTTAATAAAAAGTGAAGCATCTGGTATTTTTGGTTCTTCAGCCGTTCCTCCTCCTAAAGGAGTTTTTCTTTTAGTTTCTGAAAATGATGTTAAAAAAGCACTAAAAGTTCTTCCATACAAAGAGTAATCAATATTCTCTATTTGTGGAATGCCGCCTTATCAAGAAGGCGGTTTTTTGATAAAATAAATAAAAGGTTATAATATAACTAATAAAACTAAAAAGTAAAAAAACATGGGTATAGGATGGCATAACCGAAAAAGACTTAATAGGAAGTTAAAAAAACGAAGGAGAAAACAACCAAAGAAAAAGTGAACGATAAGAAAAAATTAAGAAAATCCTACTAAATAGGTTTAATTATTTATTAAAACAGACACCCAAAAATCGCCAAGCCACGATTTTTCAAGCCTTGATTTTTTAGGTTGACTGATTGTTTTTTAAATGTTAATCTTATTTACACAAGATAGTTGTCTAATAAAAATTTAGTCGAGTTTATTTGGGGAACTAAACTTTAGGATAAAACCTTAAAACATTAATTAAATTAATCTATATTTAACTACAATCATGGAAGGAACAATTAAAAACCTTACAGATAAAGGATTTGGATTCATTACCGTTGATGGTGAAGAAAAAGATTTGTTTTTTCACAAAAATGAGTTGAAGGGGGTAACCTACGAAGAGTTAAAAGTAGGCGACAGAGTGTCTTTTGAGAAGGCTGATTCTGAAAAAGGACCCAACGCAACAAACGTAACTCGCATTTAAGAATTAACTCAGCAAGAGCAGATAGATGAAAATCAAGCCCATTCTCGGGCTTGATTTTTTAAATCTTTTTGAAGTGGCGAATTTATTGAAAGTTATTTAAGTACAGAATTATTTTCGAACCAGTTAAGGATTTTTAGGATATCAGTTTGGCGATTTTTGGAATAAAGCAAGATAATGGCGATAGGATCTTCGTTCAAATTAAATAATGAAGCTAATGTTTGTTTAGCTTCTGGCAAATAACCGGTTTTTCCGCCAATAAATTCAGGAATTTGATAAAAATTATTGACATTTTTAAATTTGAGCAATCTTCCTGCTTGATTAGAAAGCCAAAAGTTATCATCTTTGCTAATGTTTAAAATTTCTGGATGATTTTCATAAATATAAGTTAAAAGTTTAGCGATGTCAGGAGCAGTAGAACGATTAGAGGGATTTAATCCATGAGAGTCATAAAAAAAAGTATTGACCATATTAAGTTTTTTTGCTTTTTGATTCATTAAAGCCAAAAATTTCCCCTTTTCTAAAAAATAAGTTAAAGATTCAGAGGCATCGTTAGTTGATTGAATAAGGCTAGCCCTTAGAAGGTTTTTTGCGCTGACATCTAAACCCAAAAAAAGAGACGGGCTATATCCTAAAGGTTCAAGCATTTTTTCTGTTAAAGTTATTGTTTGGTTAATATCAATATTTTCAAAAGCAATTACGGCAGTCATTAGTTTAGTAATGGAAGCTATAGGATATAATTGATCAATGTTTTTTTTAAAAACAACTGAATTATCAGAAAGATTTATTGCTAGATACGATTCAGCGGTGATTTCTTTTTCTAATTTAAATTTTGAAATCAGCGCTTTAAGACGTTGAATTTCTTTTTGAAGGATTTGAATTTGTTGGACCAATCTGTCTCTTTCTGTTTGATCAGAAGCTTCAACCGTTTTAACTCCAGAGAATAAAAAAACCAAAAGTAATATATTAAATAAAATAAAAAAGATTTTATGTCTCATTTTTAAATACATTTTAATTATGTCTATTCTACCATAATATTAAAATAAAAAATAAACTTGAAAAAAAATTCTGTCAGTCCTAATTTTTGAAATAGTGTAGTAACTTGATTAATTTAACTGCGAAGAGCTTGATTTTTTGAAAGAATTAATGTAAGATAGAACCAGTTGAGAGCCTGGATCACAAATAGGTATATTCGTTATTCCGGATGGATAATAAATAATGCTATTTGCAACTCATGGGATTAAGAGTTGCTTTTTATTTCTCAAATCTTAAGAGAGAAACAAGGTTCTTGAGCGAAGCGAAAGGTTCTTATTTTAAAATGACTACAAAAGAACAATTTTTATCAGAACATAACAGATTATCTCCTTTAAATCTGCAAGCTACAATGGCTTTACTTTCTCGTTTTAGAATAGATAAGGCATCACTCTTTAAAAACGATGACTGGTCTATAGATAAACTCCGGAGGCCATTTATTTCATGGCTTACTTCTTTACCATCAGGAGAAAAAGAAAAAATTAAGAAGGAAAAAATATGAAAAACTCACACAACCCGAATAAAAACAGAAACAAGGCGAGACATCGCAGATTTTTGAAAAAACATAGAAATAAAAAATAACCCCTTGACTTTAGCTCAAAGGGCGAAGGAGGACAGAGAGGCCTAAATAATCGCCATTTCGGCGATTTTTTGGTAGAATAGAAAAAATGAAAGTAGAAATGCCTTTTTCACTCGATGTTTAAAAAATCTAAAAATAAATATTGGTCAGATTATGTAACCAAACATAGTTTTGCCTTGGATTTGGAAGAAGGCGTTTTTATCTGGGACGACCCGCGGAAAATCGCCCGGTCGCTTAAAAAATCAGCCGAGGAAAGTTCACGCCGGAAAGGAAAGCCGTTTCAATCGGCAATGGCAATGCTTAATTTTTATATCAATCGCGCCGGGAAAAACTTATCGCTAAAACAGAAAAAGGTTCTTGAGCAAGCAAAAGTTGAACTACGAAAATTATTTGGGAAAACTTAATTTTAGATATGGATTTCGATAATATCCTCATCTTGGAGAATATAGTCTTTGCCAACAAATTGCGGCTTTTTAAAGTTCCTTTTAAACAACTTAGCGTACTTGAAAGAAAAAAAGAAATCCTGGTGAATTTGGTTGGCTAGTTCAATCAGTCGGCTATTCTTTTTGAAGATAAATGGATGCTCAAAATCAGGAGAAGACCTGTTAGAAGACTTTGTGTACACTCTAACTATTTCAAGTAAGTCAAAAATTTCTTTTTTTAACTCTTCAATTCCAGTTTTCTTCAAACAAGAGATAATTTTTATTTTATATTGAGGTTCAATTTTTTTCAGATTTTCCTTGGATTCATCGACCTTGTTACCGAGAAAAAGAATTTTTTTATCAATAATTCCCCAATTACTTAAAAGCTCTTGGAGGTTTTTAATATCGTCAAGCACATTTTCTTTTGATAAATCAAGAATCGCCAAAAGCCCATCAGCTGCTTTCAAGATTCCTTTTAACCAGGGGGGCGAGCTTTTAATTAACGGAGGAGTATCCACCAATTGAATTAAGATATTTTCATATGGCATCATCGCTGGTTGGGGAATTTCGGTGGTGAAAGAATAGAGGGCAACTTTTGCGTTTGCATTTGTTAAGGCATTTAATAGACTGGATTTCCCGGAATTAGCTAGGCCGATAATGACTATTTGTCCTGCTCCTTCTTTTCGAATGGAATATAAATATTCTCTTTTTCCCCTTTTTGGTTTCTGCTTCCTCAATTTAGCAATCTTCGTTTTTATATCTCTTTGGACTTTTTCGGTTCCTTTGTGCTTTGGCACAATAGCTAATAATTCCTCCAAGATAGAGATTTTTTCTTCTGAAGTTTTAACCTCCTTCAGTTTTGCGGAAACAGTATAGAATTGAGGAGGTAAATTTGCTGACATATAAAAATATTATAGCATACAATCCTTTGATATTTTACATTAAAAAGCCCAAAGCTTTGGCAATTTTTATTCGCCAAAGTGGCGGTTTTTGGGTAGAATAGGAAAATGGCGATAGAGAAAAAGAAAAAAGTAGTGATGGGCGGAACTTTTGACATATTTCACGAAGGGCATAAAGCATTGTTAAGAAGAGCTTTTGTATTGGGGGAGGTGACCATTGGTTTAACCTCTAATATTTTGGCCAAAAACACTAAAAAAAGAAGGGTTAAAGGATTCAAATACAGAAAAAAAGAATTAAAAGATTTTATCAAAAAGGAGTTTAAAGTCAAACCAAAGATAGTGAAAATTGAAGATAAATTTGGTCCTACCTTAAAAGAAGATTTTGACTATATTGTAGTTTCTCCGATTACCTATCCAACAGCAGGATTAATTAACCGGAAACGCCAAAAAACAAAGAAAAAACCCATAAAAATTGTCAAAATAGAGTTCGCTTTAGCTGAAGATGAAAAACCTATCTCTTCCACCAAAATATTAAAAGGAGAAATAGATAGACAAGGAAAATTACTAAAATAAGCTAACTTTTAGCTAAACCGAGGCGCATAAAATTTATGTGTGCGGTAATACTGAATAAAAAATCGCCATCACGGCGATTTTTTGGTTATTTAAAAGGGGCAGGGGATCATGCATGGTTAACATGACTCCCCTTTAGCCCGAGGCTCATGCATGGTTAGCATGACTCCCTTTACTCGGAGGCTCTCGATAACCTACTTAAAGGCAGGTATTTCACTGACGACTCCACAGAAGCTAGCACTTCTGTTTCTTAATCTCCCTGCCATTCTATACACTTAAGAGATTATCCAGGGCGGTTTTCACCCATCCACATATTGTGGGGCTACTTTCGCAAGAGCCAGACGTATGGGATTCGAACCCATCCCTACCATCAATTTTTCCTTTTGGAAGTCCCATTGGAGGTTCCAAATACACGTCCTTTTATTCGAACCTGAACCTATATTACTTCAGAGATGAGAATTTGTCAAACAAGTTCTAACCCTTTAGTTTCACTTAGAGCAGGTAGCGTCCAGTCCGTGGAGCCACGATTTTCTGCCGCCTGCCTCATCAAGAAGACGGTTTTTATTTATACTGAGCCAGCCGAAGTGGTAGAATGAAAACATATGGAAGAAATTGAAGTAAAATTTTTAAATATTGACTCTGATTTAATTGAGAACAGATTAAAAGAAAGTGGCGCTAAGAAGGTTTTTGAAAGGTTTTACAAAAGAAAAGTTTTTGATTATCCGGATTTAAGATTAGATAAAGCTGGTGCTTTTATAAGACTTCGTGATGAGGGAGATAAAATAATGCTAGCATTTAAACAAAGAATAGGGATGGCAGCTAATGCAAAAAGCAATGACAAGGGCATGGAAGAGATAGAGGTTGAAGTTAATGATTTTGAAAAAACAGCAAAGTTATTGTTAAAAGCAGGTTTTATAGAAAAACACTACGTAGAAAATAGAAGAATAAGGTATCAATTAGATGATATTGAATTTGATATAGATTTTTGGCCTCAAATTGAGCCTTATCTTGAAATAGAAGCTCCTTCTTGGGAAAGGATTGATGAAGCTATTTCACTATTAAAACTTAATTCTGAAGATAAAAGAATATTCTCAACTTTCCAGGTTTACGAACTTAAAGGGATAAACCTTAATGCCTATAAAGAAATTACTTTTAAAAAAATGGTTAAGAAAGATAGTTAAACCAGGCTCTAGCGTTCATTCCCGCGGAGTCCATTCGACTCGCTTCGCTCTCTCAGGACAAGCCAGTAAAAATCGCCAATCAGGCGATTTTTTGGTAGAATAAATGTATCAAGGTCAAACATAACTAAATAATATTTTAAAAATATGGATAACAAAACTTTAAAGAATTTAAGAGAAGATTTAACAGGAGAACTGGGAGCTATCAATCAATACCAGGAACATATAGATGAGACTGATAATGAAGAGGTTAGAAAGATTTTAGGTCATATTAGAGATGACGAAAAAGAACATTTTGCCGAGCTGGCAAGAATTATCAGAAAATTAGATGAAACCCAAGAAGAGAAATTTCAAAAAGAAGAACTTTAAGTAAACTAAATTCTAACATTGTTGCATAGGCGGCGATGGGGGATCCCCGATTTTTCGCCCGAGAGTTGTTGTCGGACTTTTGTTTTGCGGAAAATAAGTTATAATTAAAAAATAGTTTTAATTTCAAGGTTCTTGAGCGAAGCGAAAGGTCCTTATAATTAAAGAATAATTTTAATCATTAAATCAAAGGTCGAGAGGTTTTTAATTAACATTAAATTTATTTTAAATTTATGGAAGAAGTTACTCAAAAAGAAGAAAAAAAAGAAAAGAGCGAAAATTTAATAGCAATTCTCAGTTATATTGGAATTCTTTTTTTAATTCCTTTGCTTGTCTCCAAGGATAATACCTTTGCCAAGTTTCACGCAAAACAGGGCTTGGTTCTGTTTATTGCTGAAATTGCTACTTCTCTTATTGCTTGGATTCCCATCATCGGATGGTTTATTGGAGTGATAGCCTGGATTATATGGCTGATATTATCTATTATAGGGATAATAAATGTTGTAAATGGTAAACAAGTTCCACTTCCTGTAATTGGTAAATTTGCTAAGAAATTTAAGTTTTAGGAAATAGGATTAAGAAACAGAAGTCGGGAAATCGCTAAATTTATTGAAAGTCGGGGTTTAATTTACTTAAAAAGAAAGGAGTGATAAAATGCCTAAATCATACAAATATGCTACATTAATTTGCACCGTTTTAAGCATCCTTGCTTTAATAGGAATTATTATTGGTATTGTTAAATTAAATCCCCTGATAACAATTATTTTCTTATTACCAGCGGTGATTTATGAAGTTTATCGAACAGAAGGAAGATCAACTAAATGGGCCTCATGGTGGCTGCTTATTGTTCTTATTGCTGAGATTATTTTAATTGTCGCTAATATAAGTTTTGACCTGACAGAGTTTTTAGGTGCGACAGAAAAGAGAGTTGCTGGTTATACTGTGCCCCTAGGAGACATTAAAGTCGTTGCCCCTGCTATTATGGCGGTCTTAGCTGTAATACTATTTGTTCGCACTCGAGGTCGTTATACCAAGTGGCTGGCATTGATTATTTTTATTACCTCATTTGCTATTGTCTACGCATTAGACCCCGCAATTTTTAGTGAATTGCTGCGCTCTGGGATTAAAGAAGGATTAAAGCAGATACAATGATAGTTTGATTTAGCAAACGCCGATATAATTAAAGAAGGTAAAAGGTCGAGAAAAAATAATAATAAATTAATACTATGAAAAAAATAGTAATAATTATAGTAGTGATAGCATTGATTGGAATTGGGGTCTGGATTTTGCTGAGCGTCAAAAAAGGAGTTGAAGAAGGGGTGGTTCCGTCGGGCGAGGAAGCTGTAACCCCGGGAACAGAACTGTCGTTAACTGAGATTTTAGGAAAGGCAAAAGGTATAAGCTCTTTTAAGTACGACATGGTGGCAACCGCTCCCGGTGAGACAGCAGAAACAATGAAAATGTGGCGGAAAGGAGGGAAGATGAGAATGGAAGGAGATTTTGAGGGAAAGAGCATGATTTATTTAGTAGATGCGGAAAAACAGCTGGCATATATGTATCTTCCGGCAGAAAACACGGCTATGAAAATAGGTCTAAGCGAAGCCCAAGAAGCAGGGGGAGAATCTCCGAGCGAACAATCCGAGTCTATTGAGAAGTATAATCCAGTAGCTGTTGGCACCGAAGTCCTGGATGGAAAAACCTGTTTGGTCGTCGAATACAGCACCGAAACAGAAAAAGTAAAGATGTGGGTATTGACAAAATATGGACTTCCCATAAGGACGGAGACGACTACGGAAAAAGGCACATCGGTAGTAGAGTTGAAGAATATAGACTTTAGCACTATTTCCGACAGTGCGTTTGAATTGCCAGCCGGCGTTCAAATAATGGAGGTGCCATTCGGCCTATAAAGGTCGAAAAGAACTAAAATAATAAATAATAATATATGGCGAAATTTAATGCTAAAAATTTAGCAATAGCTGTTTTTTTAGGAGTGCTTCTGATTGGAATTGTAGGCGTTGTTTATGCCCAAGAAGCTCTACCCAAAGGCGGAGATAGTTTCGAAACTGCGGTTAAGCTGGAACCGGGTTCATATCAAGGAGGTAGTTTAAAGAGTAAAGAGGTAGAATACTTTTATGTTACTGATATAAAACCCGGACAGGAGATTAATGTTAAAGGTATATTTGCTGCTGCTGATGTTAATATTGGAGCCGAGGCTATTTTGGCTTTATATGATAAGGATGGCACAGAATTGGCCGGAGAGGAAGAAGGGTTTTATGAGAAGCCAGCGTCAATAACGGTTTCCTGGCTGCATACAGGTAAAGATTTGGATAAATATTACATCAAGGCAGGGTCTGGTCTTTTTAAGATAGATCCATTTTCCTTAGAAGTATCTTTGAAAGGAGAAGGAGAAGAAGGGATGCCCCTGGCTGAAGAAGGTGAGGAGCCGGCGGCGAAAGGTTTGAATTGGGTATTGATCCTAGGTATAATTGTAGTAATTGGGATAGTTGTTTATTTCCTTTTGAAAAGGAAAAGATAATCATTTCTTGTTGGTTAAATTAGCTTTGTTTTATTTTTAATCTTAATATAAAAAGATAAAGTTTTAAATTACTTATATCAATGAATACCGGGTATTAATAGCGGGTATTGACGTTAAATCTTTAACAAATTAAACTAAATTAATGGCTCGAAAAAAACAAGCTCAAAAAAAGAAAATTAGGAGGAGACCCAAGAGGAAAATTAAATTAAAGAAGTCGGTCAGTTCTCTTCCTGTTTATAGCAAAGAGCCTTTCCATAAGACCAAGATAAGAACCGTGCCTCGCTCCGCTCGGCAGAACCTTGATTTCGTACCTCGCACGAAAATAAGAGTTATTGGCATTGGCGGCGGAGGTGGGTTTGTTGTTTCAGAAATTGTTTCCAGGATTAAAAAGGCAAGTTTTGTTGTAGCCAACACTGATGTCCAGGCCCTCAAAAAATTAGATAAAAGAGCCAGACTTTTTCAATTTGGTCAAGAATTAACCTATGGGCTGGGAACAGGGATGAACAGTGAACTGGGTAAAATAGCTGCCAAGGAGGAAAAAGAAAAAATAAAAAAACTTTTAAAAGGCCAGGACCTTTGCGTCCTAGTATCTTGTTTAGGAGGAGGAGCAGGATCTGGGGCGGCTCCTATTTTTGCCAAAATCTCCAGAGATTTGGGTAACATCAATTATGGGATTTTCACTTTACCCTTTAAATTCGAAGGAGAAAAGAAAGAGAAAGTTGCCAGAGAATCCTTAAAGAAAATAAAACCTTACCTTAATGCTCTTTCTGTCATCCCTAATGAAAGAATCTTTCAAATCATTGATAAAGATACTCCTCTAAGGGCTGCTCTTTCTGTTATAAATAAAAATTTGGCTGAAAGTTTAGAAGGGCTAATTGAGATGATTTATGACTCTGGATTAATTAACATTGACTTCGCTGATTTAAAAACAATTTTTGAAGGTCAAGGAAAAATAACTTATTTAAATACAGTTGAAGTTTCTGGTCCTAACAGAAGAGAGGAGGCAATTAAAAAAGTAATTTCAAATCCCTTGTATCCTTATACCATTCGGGGAGCCAAGGGAGTTTTATTTAACATTACCGGAGAGAAAAATCTTGCAATGAATGAAATTTCCCAAATATCAAAGACTATTTCTGATTTAGTCAATAAAGAGGCGAAAATTATTTTTGGTATTTCTCAACTTCCCTTTTTATCTATGGAAGGTGGGAAAGATAAAAAAGGGAGAGATAAAATTAAAATAACTTTATTAGCTACTGGATGTAGGGCGAAAATTTTTCCTCAAAAACCCAGGAAACCTCGAAGGAAAATTGCCCCAAAAAAAATAGAACTAAAAGAGAAGAAAGAGAAAATAGAATCTTCTCTTCTGAAGACCGAAAAGGTAATAAAAAAATCCCCGCAATTGAAACAGAAAATGAAAGCTCCAAAGAAAACAAAGATTAAAGCAGGAAAAAGGAAGGATAAACCTTCTCGGCAAACTAAAAAGGTTCAGGTTTTGTCATCTGAACCCCTCAATCAAAAGAAGGAAGTTAACAAGGAAATAAAAGTAAAGGTTGGGAGATCAGCTCTCCAAATAAAAAAAGAAATTGAAGAAGCTGAACAAGATTTACTGGACCAAGAAAAGAAATGGGAGGCTCCTGCCTTTTTGCGAAAGAAACTGGCAAAAAATGAATGAAACTATTAGAAAAGCAATAATACCTGTCGGAGGGATTGGAACAAGATTTTTACCACTCTCTAAAGTTTTTCCAAAAGAACTTTGGCCCTTGGTAGATATTCCGGTTATTCAATATATTCTTGAAGAAGCAAAGCAATCTGGGATAAAAGAGATAATTTTTGTTATTTCGCCTGAAAAAAAAGTTGTTTTAAACTATTTTAAAGAATCAACAAAAATAGAAAAAATTTTAAAAGATAGAAAGAAAAATCATTTTTTACAACCGCTTAAAAAAATAGAAGAACTTGTTTCTGATATTTCTTTTTCTTCTGTTTTACAAAGAAAACCTTTAGGCGATGGTCATGCTGTTTTACAAGCAGCAAAAATTGTGAGATCTGAGCCTTGTGGGGTTTTGTTTGGAGATGATATTGTAGATTCAAAAGTTCCTTGTCTTTTGCAACTTTCTAAAATTTTTAAGACCTGCCAAAAACCCATTATTTCTTTAAAAAAAATAGCTAAAGAAAAAATTCCTTTTTATGGAATAGTTGAGGTGGAAAAGATTGCTAATCGCCTTTACAAAATTAAGAAAATTGTTGAAAAACCCTCTCCTGAGAAGGCTCCTTCTGACCTATCTATTGTTGGTAAATATATTTTAACGCCTGAAGTTTTTGATTACCTCAAAAGAGCAAAACCTACTCAAAGAAAGGAAATTATATTGGCCGAAACTTTTGATAAAATGATAAGAGATGGTAAAATAATTTATGGATATGAATTTGAAGGGGAGTGGCTCGAATGCGGGAATAAACTCGGCTGGCTCAAATCTCATCTTTATCTTTCTTTAAAACATCCCCAGTTTGGTCCAGAACTTAAAAAATATTTAAAAGAACTAATATGATTGAAGTAACCAAAACCATATTAAAAAACATTTATAAAAAACGGCCACCTGCTGTCAGAAAATATGATTACGGGTTATTATTAATTATCGGCGGCTCGGAATTTTATAGTGGTTCTCCGGCTCTCTCTGCTCTGGCAGCTTTCAGATCAGGTGTTGATATGGTTAGGATTATTGCTCCCAAAAGGGCAGCTGATATCATTGCCTCTTTTACCCCTGATTTAGCTGCTTATCCTTTAGAAGGGAATTGGCTTAAAAAAGAACACCTGGCAACTTTACTTACTTTGACCGAATCAGCTAAAGCTGTTTCTCGGGGAAACACAGCAGTTGTTATTGGCGGGGGAATGGGGAGATCGGAGGAAACCCAGCAAGCAATTTTGGAATATTTATCTCAAGTTCAAGTTCCGCTGGTAATTGATGCTGATGCTATCCATGCTTTGGGGAAAAATCCAGAAATTATCAAAGGAAAACCATTTTTACTTACCCCCCATACCTATGAATTTTTTGTTTTAACTAAAAAAGAAATTTACCAACTTCCCGAAGAAGAAAAAATAAAAATGGTTCAAGAAGAAGCAGCCAGGTTAGAGACAACAATTTTACTTAAAGGCCCAATAGATATAATTTCTAATGGAAAAGAGGTAGCTTTAAATAAAACTGGCAGTTTTCTAATGACGGTCGGCGGTATGGGTGACACTTTGGCTGGAATTGCTGGAGCCTTAATGGCTAGAGGAATAACTCCTTTTGAAGCTGCTCAGGCAGCAGCTTATATTAATGGAAAAGCCGGAGCGATATCTGGAAAAAAATTAGGCGAATCATTGATAGCTACTGATTTGATAGAGGCAATCACTGAAGTAATTCATTAAAAAAATAAAACATGTTTAGTTTAAAAAATAAAATTGCTTTGGTTACCGGAGCTAGAAGGGGAATTGGCAAAGGGATTGCTTTGGCCCTGGCTAAAGCTGGAGCAAAAGTAATAGTAACTGATATTGACGAGAAAGAATGCGAGGCCGTGGTTAAAGAAATTGAAAAATTGGGAAGTGAGGGCTTAGCAAAAAAAGTCGATGTCACAAACAAAAAAGAAATTGAAGAGGCGGTAAAGGCAGCTATTGATAAGTTCGGGAAATTAGATATTTTAGTTAATAATGCTGGTATTTGTCCGTTCAAGCCATTTTTAGAATTGACCGAGGAGGATTGGGATAAGGTTTTAGATATCAATTTAAAAGGCTATTTTCTCTGCAGCCAGGCAGCAGTCAGAGAAATGGCAAAACAAAAATGGGGGAGAATTATTAATATTGCTTCAGTTGCCATGGGACAAATGGGAGTAGGAATGGCGAATATTGTTCATTACGTGGCTTCCAAAGGTGGAGTAGCTGGAATGACTGAAGCTCTGGCGGTGGAACTATCTCCTTATGGAATAAATGTTAATGCCGTTTCTCCGGGAGTGATTGAGACAAAAATGGCAGAACCAATAATCTCTGACCCAGCTGCCCGAGAGGTAATTTTGAAGAGAGTACCAAAAGGAAGAACCGGCCAGCCAAAAGATATAGCTCAAGCGGTAGTTTTTTTGGCTTCAGAAGAAGCAGATTATATTACCGGAGCTATTTTAGTTGTTGATGGCGGCTGGCTGGCTGGATAGTCGCTTGGGAAGCTAATTTTTAGGAGAATCGCTTGGTAACCTGCTTCGGAGGACCGCTCGCTTCTTCCAGCGAGAAGCTCGCTTAGTCCTCGCGAGTTTCGAGCAAATAAAGCTTTATTTGCTCGACCAAGCAAACTCACTCCGGATGTCCTCCTCAGCAGTTACCTCACTTAACAACTATTTTAAAAATTACTTCCCTCGCTTTTATTTAAATGTTGGATTTGATTATTATTGGCGGAGGGCCGGCCGGTATTACTGCCGGCATTTACGCTGCTAGGAAAAAAATAAATACTCTTTTAATTACCAAAGATTTCATTGGCCAGACCGGGAGGGCTTTTTTTATTGAGAATTATCCTGGCTTTGAAAGGATTTCGGGATTGGAACTGATTGAAAAATTTAAAAAGCACTTAAAAAAATTTGAAATTGAAATTAAAGAAGTTGGAGTAAAGAAAATTAGGAAAGTTGAAAATAAATTTATTGTTCAAACCGAAAAAAGAAAAAATTTCATTTCAAAAGCGGTAATTTTAGCTTCTGGCCGTGACCCCAGGCCCCTGGAAGTTTCAGGAGAAAAGGAACTAATCGGCCGGGGAATAAGTTATTGCCCGACTTGCGACCTACCCTTCTTTAAGAATAAAGAAATTGCCGTAATTGGCGCAGGTAACGCAGGATTTAATGCAGCAATTGAAGCTGTAAGATATGGAAATAAAGTTTATATTTTAGAATTTTCTTCAAAAGTTATTGCCGATGAAATTACCCAGGAAAGAGCAAAAAAGACCGGAAAGATTAAGGTAATTTTAAATGCTGAAGTTAAAAAAATTTTAGGAGAAAAAGAAGTTCGGGGGTTAATTTATCAAGACCGGATTTCCAAAAAAGAAAAAACTTTAAATGTTCAGGGAATCTTTATTATGATTGGTGAAATTCCAGCCACAGATTATATTAAAGGATTAGTTGATTTTAATGAAAAAGATGAAATAATTGTTGACCCTAAAAACTTACAAACAAAAACCAAAGGACTTTTCGCCTGCGGCGATGTTAACAATGTTTTATGCGGCCAAATTGTAATTGCTGCAGGTTCAGGAGCAAAAGCCGCCTTATCTGCCTATGAATACTTACAAAAGTTCTAAAATGTTCAGCTCTGCTGAAGATTTCTCCGCCAAAGGCGGACAAATTAAATCGATTAAAGCTAGGGAAATTTTGGATTCTCGGGGAGAGCCGACAGTGGAAGTGGATTTAACTACTGATTTTGGTATTTTCCAGAGCTCGGTTCCTTCAGGAGCTTCCAAGGGAAAATATGAAACAGTTGAATCAAGAGATGGCGGAAAAAGATATCAGGGTAAGGGAGTTAGAAATGCAGTAAAAAATGTAAATGAAATTATCGGCCCCAAACTTAAAAGAAAAGACCCAACTAAACAAAAGGAAATAGACAATTTAATGATTAAATTAGGCGGGACTAAAAATAAATCAAAACTGGGAGGAAATAGCATTTTAGCTGTTTCAATGGCAGTCTGCCGAGCTGGAGCTAAAGCTAAAAATTTACCTCTTTATCAACATATTGCCGAAATTTACAGAGAACGGTTCTCTGGAGATTCTCAGATGAAATTGCCGATGCCTGCTTTTAATATTATCAATGGCGGGCTTCATGCCGGAAATGAGTTAGATTTTCAAGAATTTATGGTTGTGCCTCAGGTAAAACCATTTTCAAAAGCTTTGGAAATGGCTTCAGAAATTTATCAGGAATTAAAAAATATTATTAAAGAAAAGTATATAGATTTAGCGATAAATGTTGGGGACGAAGGAGGGTTTGCTCCACCAGTTGGAGTTCCCGAAGAAGCAATAGAGCTTATTTTAAGGGCGGCCAAAAATCTTGGTTATCAAGACAAGATAGCGATTATTTTAGATATAGCCGCCTCTCAATTTTACGCAAAAGGAACTTATAAAATGAAGATAGGGGCTTTTACTAAAGAAGGTTTGCTTAATTATTATTCTACTTTAATTAAAAAATATCCAATTTTGGGGTTGGAAGACCCATTTTCCGAGGAGGATTGGGAAGGATGGAAGGAATTAACTTACAACTTACAACTTACAACTTACAACTTATTAGTTATTGGAGATGATTTATTAGCGACAAATATAAAGAGAATGAAAATGGCGAAAGAGAAAGATGCTTGTAACGGGATAATTATTAAGCCAAATCAAATTGGAACTGTCATTGAGGCAATCGAAGCAGCAAAATTAGCAAAATCCTTTAACTGGAAAGTAATGGTCTCTCATAGATCTGGTGAAACAAATGATGATTTTATTGCTGATTTTGCAGTTGGAATTGGGGCAGATTTTATCAAAGCCGGCGCTCCGGCCCGGGGAGAAAGAGTGGCAAAGTATAATAGATTATTAAGGATTGAAGAAAAAGTAATTAAGTATGTATAAATTAGTTCTTTTGCGGCACGGAGAAAGTATCTGGAACAAAGAAAACCGTTTTACTGGCTGGACTGATGTTGATTTAACTGAAAAAGGCGTCAAAGAAGCGAGGGAGAGCGGCAAGCTTCTTAAAAAAGGAGGATTGACTTTTGACATTGCTTTTACCTCTGTTTTTAAAAAAGCAACAAAGACCTTGGATTTTGTCTTAAAAGAAATGGGGTTGACAAATATCCCGGTGAGAAAAACCTGGAGACTGAATGAAAGACATTACGGAGCTTTACAAGGATTAAACAAAGCAGAGACAGCAAAAAGATATGGCGAAGAACAGGTGTTTTTGTGGAGAAGAAGCTACGAGCATAAACCCCCAGCCCTTAAAGAAACCGATGCTCGTTATCCGGGTAAGGACCCTTTGTATAAGAATCTGAAAAAAGAAGAAGTCCCCCTTACCGAATCTCTCAAAGATACCGAAATGAGATTACTGCCTTATTGGAGTAAAGAGATAGTGCCTGTCATAAAATCAGGCAAGAAAGTTTTAATTGTTGCTCACGGAAACAGTTTAAGAGCCTTGGTTAGATATCTTGATAACATTTCTCCTCAAAAAATACCGGAATTGAATATCCCCACTGGAATCCCTCTTATCTATGAGTTAGATGAAAATCTAAAACCTATAAGACATTATTATTTAGGAAGGCCAGAGAGAGTCAAAGGAGCCATTGAGAAGGTTATAAAGGAGGGTAAATGCCATTAGTCAAAGAGGACTTCGTTTTCTTCTTCACCATTCGCCTGCGGCTCGGGTAGTCAATGATAATATTGTAAAAAGCTTCACAAGAAATGAAATCTATGTTATATATTAAAAAGAACCGTTTGTTTAGCCCACCGTTGTGTGTGAACGCTGGGCAATTTGCAAAGCAAATTAAAAAAGTATTATGGTTGAAAAATTCACTAAAAATTTAATACCGATAGCTATTATTATTGCCGGGCTGATAATTGCCGGAGCTTTAGTTTATATCAATCAAGGAAAAGTTAGAGAGGAAGTTCCAGAAGGTTTATCTCCTCAACAGGCAGCGGAAAAGGCAATAGATTATATAAACCAGAATTTATTAGAGCAAGGAATGAGTGCCTCTTTGGTAAACGTGGGAGAAGAAAATGGAGTCTATAAATTTCGCCTTAAGATACAAGACCAAGAATACGATTCTTATGTGACCAAAGACGCCAAGATTTTGTTTGTTGAAGGCATTGATTTAGAAGAAAAACCGGGGACCTCAGAGGAAGAAGAATCTTCACAAGAAAAGAAAATGACCTGCGAGGATATAAAAAAGACCGATAATCCTTATTTAGAAGCCTTTGTTGTAAGTAAGTGTCCTTATGGATTGCAAATGCAGAGAGTTTTAAATGAAGTCATTAAAAATATTCCATCTTTAGCCAGCAATATAAAAGTTGAATATATTGGCTCTGTTGAGGGAGACAAAATAACTTCAATGCACGGTGACCCAGAAGCTCAAGAAAACCTAAGGCAAATTTGTCTTAGAGAAGAGCAATCTGCTAAATATTGGAATTATATCGATTGTCATATAAAGAAAGGAGATGTAGAGAGTTGTTTGGTAACAGCTGGTGTGAATACTGGTGAGTTAGGCGTTTGTATGAACGACAGTTCAAGGGGATTGAAGTATGCAAAGGAAGATTTCAGCTCCCAAGAAAAATATAAAGTAACGGGCTCGCCAACTTTATTTTTAAACGGAGAGGGAGTAAGTGAGTCTGGTTTTGGGGGAAGGACTGCCGAAGCTCTGAAAACTTTACTCTGTTGCGGATTTGAAACCGAATCAGATAGTTGCGCTCAGAAATTAACCGAGGATTCTGCAGCTTCAGGGTTTTCGGAAACGTACAGTCAATCTTCTGGTTCTTCCGGAGATAGTAGCTGTGAATAACAAGACAGAAAAGCTGATAAACTTAAGTCGAAAAATAAATTTATATTACGTTTAGAAAAATTTCTATGCCCAAAGTTCGTGTATTTACAACGATTGCCTGTCCTTACTGTTATACGTTAATGGAGTTTCTGAAAGAACATAATATTAAATTTGAGGAGATTGATGTTTCTAAAGATGAAAAAGCCAGAGAAGAGTTAATTAAAAAATCAGGGAAAATGGAGGTGCCGGTTGTAGAAATTGACGGCCAAATTGTGATAGGATTTGATAAAGAAAAAATCTGCAAATTATTAAATATTAAAGAGTAATCGCTCGGCAAGCTGCCTCGCTTAAATGCGATGATAAAAATTGCCATAAATGGTTTCGGCCGCATAGGTCGGCCAACTTTTAGAAGAATTTTAGACAATCACCCTGATTTGGAAGTGGTGGCCATTAATGATTTAACTGACCCTAAAACTTTAACTCATCTTTTAAAGTATGATTCTGTATATGGGGCTTACAAAAAGACAGTAAAAGCTGCTGAAAACTCTCTTTTGGTTGATGATAAAGAATTTAAAGTTTTTGCAGAAAAAGATCCAGCTAATTTGCCTTGGAAAAAGTTGGGGATAGATGTAGTTTTAGAATGCACCGGAGTATTTAGAAACTACGATGGGGCAAAAAAACATTTAGAGGTCGGAGCGAAGAAAGTGATAATTTCTGCTCCTTCAAAAAATCCAGAAAAAATTCCCTCTTTTATCTTGGGAGTAAATGAAAGCGAATTTAATCCAAAAAAGGGCCAAATTATGGATATGGGTTCTTGCACCACTAATTGTTTGGCTCCTGTAGCCAAAGTTTTGAATGATAACTTTAAGATTTTGCGAGGTTTTATGACCACTATTCACAGCTATACCACTGATCAGAGAATTTTAGATTTAGCCCATAAAGACCTAAGAAGGGCCAGGGCAGCTGCTTTAAATATTGTGCCAACTACAACTGGAGCAGCAAAAGCTGTTGGTCAGGTTATGCCAGAACTGAAAGGAAAATTAGATGGAATTGCCCTGAGAGTTCCTACTCCTACTGTTTCCATTGTCGATTTAGTTTGCCAAGTAAAGAAAAAAATTACTCCAGAAGAAGTGAATTATACTTTTAAAAAGGCTTCTGAGCAAAAAGAATTAAAAGGAATTTTAGGAATAGAAGATGCCCCTTTGGTTTCTTCTGATTACAAGGGAAATACTTATTCTTCCATAGTAGATGCTGAAAACACTAAAGTGATAGGCGGAAATTTCATTAAAGTCCTATCCTGGTACGATAACGAATGGGCTTATGCCTGCAGATTGGCCGAGTTCGCTGAATTTATAGGAAAGAAGCTTTGATGTTTAAGCTTGAGCTTGAACCTTAATTAGACAGCCGCTGAAGAGCGGCTTTTAATTTGCTTAAATTTTGTTAAACCCCGTTAGAAATTATATCATCTTACCCCATCTTTAATGGTTTGAATTTAAATTTCTAACGGGGTAAAATGTATAAACATGGGTTTATTAAATTTTCAAGAGACAAAAAAACTTCTTTTGAAGTATAAAATACCGGTTTGCCAAACCCAGTTAACCAAATCAAAAAAAGAAGCTTTGATTTTTGCTAAAAAAATTGGTTACCCAGTAGTTTTAAAAATTTCTTCTCCAGATATTTTGCACAAGTCTGATATTGGCGGAGTGAAAACGGGAATAAAAAATAAAAAGGAATTAAAAAAAGTCTGGGATGAAATTTTAAATCGGATTAAAAAAAACAAACCTCGAGCCAAAGTGGATGGGATTTTAGTTCAAAAAATGGAAGAAGGCATTGAAGTAGCAGCTGGAATGAAAAAAGATCCCCAGTTTGGTCCAGTTTTAATGGTAGGTTTAGGAGGAGTTTTTATTGAAGTTTTAAAAGACGTCTCTTTTAGAGTAGCTCCGATTACCGAAAAGGAGGGTTTCGAAATGTTAAAAACCTTGAAGAGTTTTCCAATTTTAAGCGGAGCTCGAAAGAGAAAACCAGCCAACATTAAAAGCATTACTAAAATTATTGCCAATCTCTCTAAACTTTCTTTTAAGGAAAAAAATATAAAAGAAATTGATTTAAATCCAATAATTGTTAATCAAAAAGGGGCATTAGTAGTTGATGTAAAAACATTGATTTAAAGAAATGAGAAATTTAGAAAAAATTTTTAATCCTAAATCCATTGCCATAATTGGAGCTAAACCTGAAGAAAAATCGGTTGGTTGGGGATTGATGAAAAATGCTTTGGACTCCGTCCTTCCACTGTCTAAAAAAACAAAGGGAACCGTTCGCTCAGCTCACTGTAATTTACTTCGTAAATTAAAAAGAAAAGTTTATCCTATTAATCCCTACCAAAAAGAAGTTTTGGGAGTTAAATGTTTGCCGAGTGTTAAATCAATTAAAGGATTAGTTGATCTGGCAATAATTGCCGTGCCAGCAAAAATAGTTCCAAAAGTTGTTAAAGAATGTTGCGAGAAAAAAGTTGGAGGAATCATAATAATTTCCTCTGGCTTTGCCGAAAGCGGGAAAAAAGGAAAAGTTTTACAAGATGAAATTATAAAAATGGTTAAAAAAGCAGGGGTTCCATTGGTTGGCCCAAATTGTCTTGGTATTGTCCGGCCTTCTATAAAATTAAATGCTTCGTTTGCTCCGGCTCTTCCCAAAAAAGGAGAAATTGCTTTTTTATCTCAATCTGGAGCATTGATAGATTCGGTAATTGATAGAAGTTTAATTGAAAATTATGGTTTTTCCAATCTAATCTCTTATGGAAATGAAGCTGATTTAGAAATTTCAGATTTTTTAGAATGGCTAAAAAAAGACAAAGAGACAAAGGTTATTGCTTTATATATTGAAGGGGTAAAAAATGGAAGAAGATTTATGAAAACAGCAAAAGAAGTTTCAAGATTAAAGCCAATATTGACATTAAAAGCCGGAAAAACCAAAAGGGGAGCCGAGGCTGTAACTACTCACACTGCTTCTTTAGCCGGAACTTACGAAACCTATTCTGCCGTCTTTAAACAAACAGGTATAATTGAATCCCGAACAGTTGAAGAACTCTTTGACGCATCTAAAGCTTTGTCTTGGCAACCTCGTTGTAAAAATGGCCTAGGGATTGTGACTAATGGTGGAGGTTGTGGAGTGTTGATGGCAGATTATTGTCAAGAATTAGGAATAAAATTATCAAAATTGAATAGAAGAACCTTGCAAAAATTAGAAAAATCTAAAAAAATGCACCCAGCTTATTCTAAAAGAAATCCTTTAGACATAGTGGGTGATGCTTTAGCTTGTCGTTATCAAGTTGCAATTGAATCTCTTTTGGAGCAAAAAGATATTTATGGTCTGTTAGTAATTCAAACTTTGCAAATTATGACCGAAACAGAAAAAAATGCTAAAATAATCATAGAAACAAAAAGAAAATGGCCAGAAAAACCAATAATTTGTTGCTTTTTGGGGGGAAAATTTGCTCAACCGGGAATAAAATTACTTGAAGAAAATAAAATTCCAAATTATCCAGATCTAAAAAGAGCAGCTATATCTATAAAAGCTTTAATCAAATAAATAATAGATGAAAATAAATGAAAAACCAAAAAAGCTTTACCCTCCAAAATTTTTTTAAAAAAAACTTAAGAGGGTTTACTTTAATTGAAATTGCCGTGGTTGTAGCCATCATCGTCCTTATATTCAGTATTATTTTATCAGTAGCTGTAAGAAGAGAAACGGCAAGAGATACCAGGATTATGACTTCTGTGGCTCAGATTCGAACTAAAGCTGAGTTAATTATGGTTATGGAGGGCAGCTATCTCTCTTTGGATTGTGATTATGATACCGAGATGAAAAATCTCTGTAATGACATTGACTCCCAAGACAGTGATACTCCTAACAAGGGAGATGTGCCTTATCCTATATTTGACACATCCTCAACTGAATACTGTGTTACAAGTGAATTGCTTACAGATTACGGCGACCAAGAGGACCGTTACTGTATAGATAATGACGGAAGAACCGGTCATACTATCTCTGGGTGTAGTGGTTTTGATTGTATCAATATCAGATAATAATTTGCTTCGCAGATTAAAAGGAACCGTTCGCTTCTCTCACCGTAATACAAACCAGTCGCTTCGCTCCTTGTAATTGCTTCGCAATTAATAATTCGCAATTAATGCTTCGCAAATTAATATGAAAAAATCTCAAAAAAACATTTTATGGTTTGATGAAATTTCCTCGAGAGATGTTCCTTTAGTCGGAGGGAAAAATGCCTCGCTCGGGGAAATGTTTTCTCAATTAACTAAAAAAGGAGTTAATGTCCCTGATGGTTTTGCTTTAACTTCAAAAGCATACTGGTATTATTTGAAAGAAAATGGAATTGATAAAAAAATAAAGAAAATTTTCAAAGAATTTGATTCTAAGAACATTAAAAGTTTACAGGAAACAGGGCAAAAAGTCCGCAAATTAATTTTAAAAGCAGAATTTCCCGAAGATTTAAAAAAAGAAATTTTGGAGAATTACAAAAAGTTATCTAAAAAATATGGCGAAGATTTTACAGATGTTGCTGTTCGTTCTTCAGCAACGGCAGAGGATTTGCCCTCGGCTAGTTTTGCCGGTTGTCATGAGACCTATTTGAATGTTAAAGGGAAAGAGAATTTGTTAGTGGCAGTTAAAAAATGTATATCTTCTTTGTTTACTGATCGGGCTATTGCTTATCGTGAGGAAAAAGGATTTGATCATTTAAAAATTGCTCTTTCGGTTGGGATTCAAAAAATGGTCAGGTCAGACTTAGCCTCTTCCGGAGTGATATTCACTCTTGATACAGAAACCGGTTTCAGTAATGTAGTTTTAATAAACTCAATTTATGGAATAGGGGAGATGATAGTTAAAGGAAAAATTACGCCCGATGAGTTCTTTGTTTTTAAACCAACTTTAAAAAAAGGTTTTAAATCAATTATACTTAAGAATCTGGGAAGAAAAACAAAAAAGTATATTTACAAGAAAGAAGGAGGATTAAAAGAGGTAATTATTTCTAAAAATCGGCAATTAAAATTTTCCCTAACTGATGAGGAAATTTTAACCTTGGCTAAGTGGGCCTGCTTAATTGAAAATCATTATAAATACCCTCAGGATATTGAATGGGCAAAAGATGGAAAAACTGGCCAGTTATTTATTGTTCAATCTCGACCCGAGACCGTTCATGCGCCAAAGGAAGTCCGGTTTTATGAAGAATATCAGGTAAAAACTGCCAAAAAGCCAATTTTAACTGGCATTGCCATTGGAGACAAAATTGGTCAAGGTAAAGTAAAAATAATCTCTGATGTTTCAAAAATTTCTCAATTTCAAAAAGGAGAAGTTTTGGTGACGAAAATGACCGATCCTGATTGGGTCAGTATATTTCCTTTAGCTTCGGCAATCGTAACTGACGAAGGATCGAAGACCTGCCATGCTGCCATAGTGAGTCGGGAGCTTGGGATACCCTGCATTGTTGGAGCAAAAACTGCAACAAAAGTTTTAAGAAACGGTCAGATGATGACTATTGACTGCAGTCAGGGTTTAAATGGAAGAATTTTTACTGGAGAAGTTCCTTTCAAAATTAAAAGATATGATTTAAAGAAAATACCGGATTTAAAAACTAAAATAATGGTAAATATTGGCGCTCCAGAGATTGCTTTTAAAACCGCCTTTTTGCCAGCAGACGGGGTAGGATTAGCCAGAATTGAATTTATTTTAGCTGAGAAAATCAGAATTCATCCATTGGCTTTGTATCATTATAAAAAAATCAAAGACAAAAAATTGAAAGCAAAAATTGCTGAAATTACCATTGAGCACAAAGATAAAAAAGAGTATTTTGTTAAAGAACTGGCCGAAGGTATTGCCCAAATCACGGCAGCTTTTTATCCTAAGGAGGTAATTGTTAGATTCTCTGATTTCAAAACGAATGAATACAGGAATTTAATTGGAGGTAAACTTTTTGAAAAAGAAGAGGCAAATCCAATGTTAGGTTTTAGAGGAGCCTGCCGTTATCTAAATAAAGAGTTTCAACCAGCCTTCAGAATGGAATGCCAATCGATTAAAAGAGTTCGAGAGAGATTTGGCTTAAAAAATGTTTCGCTGATGATTCCTTTTTGCCGAACTTTAAAAGAGGGCAAAAAAGTGTTAGAATTAATGAAGGAATTTGGATTAGAGAAAGGTAGAGATGACCTTAAGGTTTATGTAATGTGCGAAATTCCTTCCAATGTTATTTTAGCAGATAAATTTTTGGAAATTTTTGATGGAATGAGTGTGGGAAGCAACGACTTAACTCAACTCCTGTTAGGCCTAGATAGAGATTCAGCTTTAGTAGATAAAGTAGGAGATGAGAGAAATACAGCCGTAAAAGAAATGATTAAAAGAGTGATTTCTATTTGCAAGAAAAAGAAAAAATACTGCGGAATTTGCGGACAGGCCCCGAGTGACTATCCAGAATTTGCTGAATTTTTAGTTGAACAGGGAATTGAATCAATGTCTTTAAATCCTGATACTGTAATTAAAACAATTTTTAATTTAGCTAAGAAGAAGTAAGAACCTGCCTTCGGCAGAACCTTGATTCGCTATTGTAAAACATATATTCTTGAATTAAGAACCTCTCGCTTCGCTCGAGAACCTTGATAGATATATAATCTTGAATTAAATATGTTTGACATTATAACTTTTGGGTCAGCTACTTGGGATATTTTTTTAAGACCGGAAAAGTTTTCCGGCCCAAAAAGACCAGTCTTGGGCTGGCATATAGTAAAAGATAAAAAATTTATTACTGGCAAGGGTATCTGCTTTAATTTAGGTTCAAAAGTTAATGTGGAAGATATTTATTTTTCCTCCGGAGGAGGAGGAACAAATACAGCTGCTACTTTCTCAAAACAAGGGTTTAAAGTGGCTTATTGTGCGACGGTAGGTGATGATATTTCGGGAAGCGAGATTATTGAGGAGCTGAGGAGATTAAGAATAGATGCCCGTTTCGTTTTTAAGACAAAATTAAAACCAACTAACCATTCAGTTATTTTAAACAGTGGTTCAAGAACAGACCGAACTATTTTGGTTTACCGGGGAGCTTCAGAACTATTAGGAAAGAAAGATATTCCTTGGAAAAAATTAAAGGCAAAATGGTTTTACTTAGCTCCTCTTTCGGGAAAGCTTTGCAAGATTACAGAAGATATCATTAATTTTGCCTATAAAAATAAGATTAAAATTGCTTTTAATCCTGGTAATTCTCAACTTTCTTTACCCTCAAAAACCCTGAAAAGAATTCTAAAAAAGGTTGATATTTTAATTTTAAACCAAGAAGAGGCCTCTTTATTAGCTAAAATTCCTTTTCTTTATGAAAAGGAGATTTTTAAGAAGATTAATAAACTGTGTTCGGGAATTGCCATAATGACAAAAGGGTCGAAGGGAGTGGTAGTTTCAGATGGAAACTATCTTTACCGAGCCGGTATCCTAAAAATAAAAGTGATTGATAGAACGGGAGCTGGGGATTCTTTTGGTGCGGGATTTTTTTCAGGTTTTATCCGGACTAAAAGGAACATCGAAAAGGCTATCCAATTAGCTACGGCTAACGCTAATTCCTGTCTCACGGAATGGGGAGCTAAAAAAGGATTACTGAAAAAGAATGAAAAATTTAAAAGAATAAAAGTCCAAAGAAAATGAACTTAAAGTCTTATCTTAAGAAGGCCCAAAAAGAAAAATGGGCGGTTGGGCAATTTAATTTTTCAACTGTTGAGCAATTAAGAGGAATTTTAGAGGCAGCCAAAAACACTAGAAGTCCTGTAATTTTAGGAACTTCAGAAAGAGAAAGTAAATACTTGGGATTAAAAGAAATTTTAGCTTTAGTTGAAATTTCCAAAACAAAATATAATATTCCTGTTTTTTTAAATCTTGACCACGGCAAAGATTTAGAATGGATAAAACAGGCCGTTGACTATGGATATTCAGCGGTCCATTTTGATGGCTCAAAACTTCCTTTTGAAAAAAATATAAAATATGCTAAAAAAATAGCAGATTATGCTAATAAAAAAGGAGTTTTAGTTGAGGGGGAATTGGGTTATATAAGAGGAGAATCAGGATTTCATAGAAAAAAGATGAAAATAAAAAAAGAAGATTTAACTTCACCAGAGAAAGTAGAGAAATTTGTTAAAGAAACAAGAGTAGACAGTTTGGCCCCAGTTTTTGGAAATATTCATGGGATATATGCTGGAATACCACGACTTGATTTCCAGAGATTAAAAGAAATTAACAAGAAAACAACTGCCTTTTTGGTTTTACACGGAGGATCAGGTATTTCAAAAACAGAGATTAAAAAGGCTATAAAACTTGGTATTGTAAAAATTAATATCAATACTGAGTTAAGATTGGTCTGGAAAGAAACCTTAGAGAAATCTTTAAAAACCAAAGAAGTTAAACCTTATAAAATTTTAGCTCAAGTTCAGAGAGCTGTTCAAAGAAAGGTCGAAGAAAAAATAAATTTATTTGGCAGTAAAAATAAGGCATTAAAAATATAAAAAAACAAACCTCTAGATGAAAAAACTTCTCACCTCAATTATCTTAATAATTTTTCTAATTTTTTTGGGGATTGGTTGGTTAAGTTGTAGGGGATATCAGACAGCGGTGAGGGGAATTTTGATTTCCACTAATCAAAAAGAATATGCCAAAGGAGATAATCCGAAAATAAAGATTAAAAATAATTTAAGCAAAACCGTTTGCCTTTCTTCTTGTTATCCTTATTATTTGGAAAAAAATAACGGGTCATTAGAGTCTTATCTGTATGGCAATTGTCTTTTTCCCGATGTGGCTGAAACCTGTATCGAACCTGGTCAAGTTAAGGCTTTCGAGCTTCTTTTAGATAAAATGGAAATTGAAGGAACTACTCACCGAGTCGCAGTGCCTGCCTGCATTGGTTGTAGCTTAAAAAGTAAGTTCAGAAAAGATAAAATTTTTTATTCCAATAAATTCACCATTAAGTAAAATATGAAAATTATTCACGAGCGTCAAAAATGCATTGGTTGTGGTTCTTGTGCAGTTTTGTGCCCAAAATATTGGGAGATGACCGAAGATGGAAAAGCCCGCCTTTTGAATTCTAAAAAAAACCCGGAAACTAAAAACGATGAGTTAGAGGTGCAAGAAATTGGTTGTAATCGAGAAGCGGCCGAATCTTGTCCGGTACAGATAATTCACCTTGTTAAAGAGAAATGTTGACTTTATCAGCAAATATTCGAAAAACTCTTGGTAAAAAAACTAAATCCTTAAGAAAAAAGGATGTTTTACCCGGAGTTTTATATGGACCAAAAATTAAACCCTTGGCCTTAGAAATTGATTTAAAAGAATTTGAAAAAATTTATAAAGAGGCTGGAGAAAGTTCTTTAATTTCTCTGCAAGTGGATAATCGCAAAGTATCAGTTTTAATCCATGAAATTCAACGGGACCCTTTATCTTTAAAGCCAATTCATATCGATTTCTACAAACCATCTTTAGAAGAAGAAATTACAGCTGCAGTTTCAATAATCTTTGAAGGGGAATCTCGGGCAGTAAAAGAATTAGGCGGAACTTTGGTCCGAGAGATTTCAGAATTAGAGGTAAAAGCTCTTCCTCAAAATCTTCCTCACGAAATTAAAGTGAATGTAGGAAACTTAAAAACTTTTGAAGATGAGATTTTAATAAAAGACCTGAAAATACCAGCTGGAGTAAAAGTTCAAAGAGGGCCAGATGAGATTGTGGCTGTTATTACTCCACCAGAGAAAGTAGAAGAGGAATTAGCCAAACCAGTTGAAGAAAAAGTAGAAGAGGTGGAAAAGGTGGAAGAAGAGGAGAGAGAGGTAGAAGGAAGAGAGGCAAAAGGAGAGAAAGAGAAGTCAGAAGAATCTAAATAATATCATGATATTACGTATTTCAAAATTAATTTTATTAGCAATTTTAATTTTGGCTTTTGGCTTTGGGTTATTGCCAAATTTTTTCAGTCTCGCCCAAACGAACCCCCAGGAGGAACGTCAATCCTTAGAAAAGGAGCTTAAAGAGTTAGAAGAGAAGATCGCTCAATACGAAAAAGATATTACAAAGACCGAACAAGAAAAGAAAACTCTTCAAAATCAAATTTATTCTTTAAGAAAAAGAATTGAGCAATTAGACTTTCAGATTCGTCAGAGCAATTTAATAGTTAGAGACCTTGGTTTTCAAATCAAAGACACCGAGAGCTCAATTGAAAAAACCTCTTTAGAAATTGAAGATTTAAAGCAAAAACTTGCCAATATTTTAAGAGTTATTTACGAAGAGGACCAAAAATCTCTTATCGAAATTTTAGTATCTGAACCCAAACTCTCCAATTTTTTTGATAATTTAATAGCTTTGGAGGCTTTAAGTTCTAAAAACCAGGAGCTTCTTGAAAATATCAGGGTTTTAAAATCTGACCTCGGGGAGCAAAAGCAATCCTTGGGTGAAGAAAAAGAAGACACAGAAAGAGTGGCTAAAATTCAAGCCCTTCAAAAAGAAGAAAGCGAAGCAATAAAAAGAGACCAGGAGTATTTTTTAAAATTAACCGAAGCTCAGTATCAACAATATCTCAGAGAAAAACAAGAAGTGGAAAGAAAAGCAGCTGAGATTAGAGCCAGGATTTTTGAATTGGTTGGTGTACCTAAAGTTCCCACTTTTGGAGAGGCTTTGGATATTGCCAAATATGTGGAAAGGACAACCGGAGTTAGACCAGCTTTCTTGTTAGCTATTTTACAGCAAGAATCAGCCATTGGAAAAAATGTTGGTCAATGCTATTTAACAAATCCGACTACTGGAGAAGGGACAAGAGTAAGTACTGGGAAGATAACACCCCGAACAATGAAACCTACTCGTGATGTCCAACCTTTTTTACAAATTACTAAAGAATTAGGTAGAGATCCTTATAAAACTTTAGTTTCCTGTCCGATGAGTTTTGGTTGGGGAGGGGCGATGGGTCCAGCTCAGTTTATTCCTTCTACCTGGATGTTATATAAAGATAGATTACGGAGTATTCTCGGAAAACCGGCAGATCCCTGGAATATCAGGGATGCCTTTTTGGCATCAGGTTTGTATTTATCAGATTATGGAGCTAAAACAAAGACCAGAGACGGGGAATGGAAAGCAGCAATGATTTATTTCTCCGGCTCAACAACAAACTCGTCTTTCTATTGGTACGCAAACAATGTTTTGAAAATAGCCGATGGTTTTGAAAGAGACATTGAGACAGTTGAAAAGAGTAGATGATTTTTTCAAAGTTCGGCTTTTTTAAAAGATTTAATAATTGGCTCTAATTTGCCGTTTAAAATTCCCTCAATATTGTGCCAGCTTTTTTTAATTCGGTGGTCAGTAACCCTGTCTTGGGGAAAATTATAGGTTCTGATTTTTTCTGCTCTTTTTGCCCGGCCAATCTGTGAGCGTCTTTTGTTTCCGAGTCTTTCTGATTCCTCAATCTCTTTTTTCTCCAAGAGCTTGGCTTCTAAAATTGCCATAGCATTTTCTTTGTTTTGTAGTTGATTCCTTTCAGTTTGTGAGGTGACGACAAATCCTGTCGGCAAGTGAGTGATTCTTACGGCAGTTTCACGTTTGTTAACATACTGGCCGCCAGGGCCCGAAGCTCTATAAAAATCAATTTTGAGTTCCTCGGGCCTTATTTTAATTTGGGCAGATTTAGGTTTTGGCAAGACGGCTACTGAGACAGTTGAGGTGTGAATCCTCCCTGATTTTTCTGTTTCGGGAATTCTCTGTACTCGATGAACGCCACCTTCATACTTCATTTTAGAAAAGACGTTGCTATTTTTTAATTCAAAAATAATTTCTTTAAAACCTCCAATTTCAGCAGGGTGGGAATTCAAAATTTTTTGTTTTAAGTTTTGTAATTGACCATATTTTGAATACATTCTAAAAAGGTCTCCTACAAATAAGCAGGATTCTTTTCCTCCTGTACCAGCTCTAATTTCCATAATTACCGATTCTAACTGTTTTGGAGCGTTATAGTTGGCCATATTATTTCCTTTTTCGTTTTTTTGCTTTCGTTTTTTCTTTCTTTGCTAATCTTTTTCTAAATTTTTCCACTCTTCCCAGAGTATCAACAATTTTTTCTTTTCCAGTATAAAATGGATGACATTTAGAACAAATCTCAACTTCTATGAACTCCTTGGTTGCGCCAACAGTAAAAGTATTGCCGCAAGCGCATTGTACTCTTGCATTGGGATAATATTTTGGGTGTATGTCTTTTTTCATCGAAGTAAATAATTATTTACGAGATGAGAGATGAATTTTAATTCATCGAACAGTATTGAATTTTTTTCGACTATTACAATATAACAGATATTTTATTATTGGGCAAGGGCCTATTGTTTTTTTTCTTTTTCTGTGGTATATAAAAAAATATGGCAAAAACAAAAGCCCAAGAAAAAGATTTCGGCATCAAAGTTGAAGAAATGGTAGCAGCTGGCCTTCATTTTGGACACCGGAGCTCTAAAGTTCATCCGAAAATGGAACCCTATCTTTATGGAGTAAGAAATAATGTCCATATTATTGATATTGAAAAAACAGCTGAAAAACTTAAAGAAGCTCTAAAATTTATTCAAGAACTAATTTCTGAAAATAAAATTTTACTTTTGGTAGGAACAAAAATTCAGGTAAAAGATTTAATCGAGAATGTTGCCAAGGATTGTAGTCTTCCCTATGTTGTAAATAGATGGTTGGGAGGAACTTTTACCAATTTCAAAACTATTTTAAAAAGAATTGAGTATTTCAAAGACTTAGAAAAGAAAAAAGCTGAAGGGGGTTTGGAAAAATACACAAAAAAAGAAAAAGCCAAAATTGACCAGGAATTGAAAAAGTCGGAAATTAAATTTGGCGGAATAAAAAATTTAGAAAAATTACCAGATGCTATTTTCGTTTTGGATATGAAAAAAGACGCCCTGGCAGTAAAGGAGACGAGGATGAAGGGGATTAAAGTGATTGGAATTTCAGACAGCAATACCGACCCCACTTTAGCAGATTATCCCATTCCAGCAAATGATGACGCCATATCGTCCGTCAAATATATACTTGAGAAAGTTAAAGAAGTGATACTAAAGACTAAATCCAAAGCTTAAAGCTCAAATGCCAAATGAAATCCAAAGCTCAAAATCCAAAACAAATTTTTTTTGACATTTGAATTTTAGTCATTGATTTGTTATTTGGATTTTGGCATTTAGATTTTTTATGGTTACAATCAATCAAATAAAACAACTTCGTCAGGAAACCGGGGTTTCGATTGTTGAGTGTAAAAAAGCCTTAGCTGAAGCTAAGGGCGATTTAGTAATGGCAAAAGAAATTTTAAAAAAATGGGGTCGAGATTTTGCAAGCAAAAGGGCTCAGAAAGAGGTAAAAGAGGGAATAGTTGAAAGTTATATTCATCAAGGAAAAAGAATTGGGGTGATGATTGAACTTCATTGCGAGACTGATTTTGTGGCTTCTTGTGATGAATTTAAAAAATTGGCTCACGAATTATGTTTACAAATCGCTGCGATTTCGCCTGAAGAAACTCCTCTTCTTTCCCAGTCCTGGATTAGAGATGAGACAAAGACAGTAAAGGACCTCGTTGACGAGTATGTTGCTAAAATAGGGGAGAATATTGTGGTGAAGAGGTTTGTGAGATACGAAATATGATAGAGCTAATCGCAACAATAATTTTAGTCGGTAGCCTATTAGGGATAGTGGTGATTTTATTTCGGAAAATTCCGGTTCTTGCTGAGTTACCAGATTATGAGCCTTCAAATGTTGTTATATCTTTTCCAGTTAGATGGTGCAAAAACCTGAAAGAAAAAATCAAAAATATTTCTGTTTTTAAATCATTTTCTTCTGAGATTTTTCTCCAAAAAATACTTTCAAAAATAAGAATTTTGAGCCTGAGAGTGGAAAATAAAATAGCTTCCTGGCTCCAAAAATTAAGAGAAAGATCTCTTAAGGAGAAAAATTTAGAGAATGACAATTATTGGGAGGAACTTAAAAAACCAACAAATGAGGAAGATAAAAATTCGCCGGAGTAGCTCGATGGTAAAACAACACACCAAAGGTAAGCCCACCTAGCTTAGTTGGTAGAGCAGCTGATTTGTAACCAGCAGAGGCCGGTTCGATTCCGGCGGTGGGCTCTTGACAAGAGTTTTTAAAAAAGTAAAATAAAATTAGAAGAGACAAAAATATGGCAAAAAAAGAAAGGAAAAAAGAAGAAGTGCGGTTGTAAATGAAATTTTGGAAATAAAAGATAGAGAGATTAAAATATCAGGAGTCTCTTCCTGATTTTTTACTTAAAAGGAAAGTACCTTGAAAATTGAGACCGAGCATATGCGAGGTCGAAACCGGAGCACATAATGTTTTATGTGCTCGGTAAACTTGCTGTTGCTCGTTTAGTTTCTTAGAGTTGTCCCGATTATATTTTTTTTGAGAGTTTGATCCTGGCTCAGGATGAACGCTGGCGGCGTGGATAAGGCATGCAAGTCAAGGGGACCCGCAAGGGTAACCGGCGAACGGGTTAGTAACACGTAGATACAAACCCTATTCACGAGTATAACTAATCGAAAGATTAGCTAATCCTCGATGGTCTGAGCATATAATTTTATTATGTGCTCAGTAAAGGTTTCGCAAGAAGCCGGAATAGGATTGGTCTGCGGCCTATCAGCTTGTTGGTGGGGTAATAGCTCACCAAGGCGATGACGGGTAGGGGAGATGAGAGTCTGTTCCCCAACAAGGGCACTGCGACACGGGCCCTACTCCTACGGGAGGCAGCAGTCGAGAATATTGGGCAATGGGGGAAACCCTGACCCTGCGACGCCGCGTGCTCGAAGAAGCCCTTCGGGGTGTAAAGAGCTTTTCTAAGGGAAGAACCTTCGGGTGACGGTACCTTAGGAATAAGGGGGTGCTAACTCTGTGCCAGCAGCAGCGGTAATACAGAGCCCCCAAGCGTTATCCGGATTTATTGGGCGTAAAGAGTCTGTAGGCGCCCCGTCAGGTTTTCTGTTAAATCTCTAGGGCTTAACCTTAGAGCTGCAGAAAAAACCGGCGGGGTAGAGGGCGTTAGAGGCTGATGGAATGGTCGGTGTAGGGGTGAAATCCGTTGATATCGACTAGAACACCAAATGCGAAGGCATTCAGCTGGGGCGACCCTGACGCTGAGAGACGAAAGCGTGGGTAGCAAAAAGGATTAGATACCCTTGTAGTCCACGCTGTAAACGATGGACACTGGCTATTTGAAGTGTCGACCCTTCAAGTGGCGAAGCTAACGCGTTAAGTGTCCCGCCTGGGAAGTACGACGGCAACGTTAAAACTCAAAGGAATAGACGGGGACTCACACAAGCGGTGGACCATGTGGCTCAATTCGACAACAAACGAGGAACCTTACCAGGGCTTGACAGGCTAGTGAAAAGTTGAGGAAACTCGACTCTACCCACAAGGACACTAGCCCAGGTGCTGCATGGTTGTCGTCAGCATGTATCTTGAGACGCTCCCTTAAATGGGGTAACATGCGCAACCCTTGCCCTATGTTTAATTTGTCATAGGGGACTGCCTTGGATAACAAGGAGGAAGGTGAGGATGACGCCAAATCAGCATGGCCCTTTGATGCCCTGGGCTGCACACGTGGTACAATGGGGCCGACAATGGGCGAAGCCGCAAGGCAGAGGTAATCCCATCAAACGGCCTCTCAGTTCGGATTGAGGTCTGCAATTCGACCTCATGAAGCTGGAATCGCTAGTAATCGCCAATCAGCCATGTGGCGATGAATATGTTTCTGAGTCTTGTACTCACCGCCCGTCACATTAAGGGAGCCGGCAGTAGCCGAAGTCCCACGCAAGTGGGCCTAAGCTAAAGTCGGTAACAAGAATGAAGTCGTAACAAGGCATGGGTAGCGGAAGCTGTCCATGGATCACTACATTTTAAATTTTTCTAAATTTAAACTTAGAAAAATTAGTGTTGACTAGAGTTGAAGTCTGGAATTCGGGTTTTAACTCTAAGGTGTTGGTCTTGGTACCTTAAAAGCGAGACTTTCGGGACAACTCTAAGAAACTAAAAAAGAAAAAAGCCGTTAATTGACAGGCTTTTTATTTTTTGATAAAATGTATAACTGATAAATATCCCACATCGGAAGGGGGTCGGGGAAACCCTTCGGTTTCCCCGTATAGGAAAACAGGCTTTCGCCGAAGGCGAAAACGTTAGAAACAGAGGGTTTCTAAAGAGCGAGCCCGAAGGTTACCAGAGGCAACCGCCAGCACAAAGCGCTGGAGAGGGCGAGCGACTTCGCCCTGTATTACCACTATGCCCATTCCTCAAAATGAAATTTGACCGAAATGTGGACTTAGTTTTAATTCCGGCAAATAAGAACCTTGATAAGGTAAAATGTTTAGCTTCGCTGAAGATTTCTTCGCCAAAGGCGAACAAATTTAAAAAAGTAGCAAAAGCAAAAAACATTGACTTTGTAAACTGGAAGCTTTGGAAAAGCTAAAAAATAATTTGGGCAGGTAGTTCAGTGGTTAGAACGCTGCTCTGATAAAGCAGAGGTCGGAGGTTCGATTCCTCCTCTGCCCACCAGATTCTCTGGGCCCTTAGCTCAATGGCAGAGCATCGGTTTTGCATACCGAAGGTTGGGAGTTCAAATCTCCCAGGGTCCACCAAATAAACTCAGAAGGTGTTTTTAAAAAAAAATTAAAAAACCCACTTGTCCAAAAAGTTATCCACAGGGTGGTTTTTTTTAATTTTGTTATAATTAAACAATTTCTAAAGGTCGAATTGTCTAATTGAAATATTTAAATTAATTAAAGTAATATGGTTTTAGATTGGACCGATGTTACTATCCAAGCTCTTCAAAATCTTTGGCAGGGATTTTTAGGCTTTATTCCGGTTTTGGTTGGCGCAATTATTGTTTTTATTATTGGTTGGTTTATTTCTGTCGGAGTAGGGAAGTTAATCAGCGAAATTTTAAAGAGGATAAGATTTAATCATATTTTTGAAAAAGGAGGATGGAAAGAGGCCTTAGAAAAAGCAGAAATTAAAGTTGACGCTTCAGGATTTATTGGAGCAATTTGTAAGTGGGTTTTGATGATTGTCTTTTTATTGGCAGCGGTAGAAATTTTAGGCTTGGTTCAATTTGCTGATTTTCTAGTTAAGGTTCTGGCTTATTTGCCAAATGTGATTGTCGCTGCTCTTATTTTTGTGGTTGCAGTAATTATAGCTGATATTTTAGAAAAGGTGGTAAGAGCAGTAGTAGAAGGAGCTAGGGTGGATTATGGTCAGATAGTGGGAACGATTGTAAAGTGGTCAATCTGGATTTTTGCTATTTTGGCTATTTTGATTCAGTTGAAAATTGCTCCTACTCTTTTGCAGACCTTATTTACCGGTTTTGTAGCTCTGATTGCGCTAGCTGGTGGTATCGCCTTTGGCCTGGGGGGAAAAGAAGTGGCAGCTGAGCTTTTGCAAGACTTAAAGAAGAAGCTGAAAGGATAAAAAATAAAAAAAAGTTAAAAGTTTCAAATCAAAAGTTAAAGTTAATCCACAGGGCTTGACAAAGGGTTTGTATTTGTTAAGATTTTATTAGTATGAGAAAAAGAAGAAACATTTTGCTTAATTGCGAGGCAATTACAAGGAGCAAAGTGACTGGTTTGTACAAAGGAAGCGGTTAATTTCGGGAACTTTTGTGTTCTCAGAAGGCCGCTTCTTGAAAGCGGTTTTTGATTGATTCGAAAGAACAGGAAAGAACCTTGAAAAGTGAAAAATGGAGTGGTTATTAATTGCTAGCCAAAAATTGCATTAAGGGCAGATGGTGGATGCCTTGGGATATCGAGGCGATGAAGGACGTGGCGTGACTGCGATAAGCCTCGGGAAGGTGTCTAGCAACCTTTGATCCGGGGATTTCCGAATGGGGAAACCTGATTCCTTAAAAAGGAATCATCCCTGTCGAATGACGGGGAGGCGAACCCGCTGAAGTGAAACATCTTAGTAAGCGGAGGAAAAGAAAAAAATTAGAATATTCCCTCAGTAGCGGCGAGCGAAAAGGGAAAAGCCTAAACCGACCGAGCACATAAATTATGTGCTTCGGTTGGGGTTGTAAGGAAATGTCGTCTGGAGCCGAGCACATAAATTTTTATGTGCTTGGTTCAAGAGGGAGAATACTTAGGTAAAGTTTCGTTAGTTGAATGACCCTGGAAAGGGCAACCAAAGAGGGTAATAGTCCCGTAAATGAAAACGACTTTATGCTCCTTGATATTTTACTTAAGTACCTTGGGAAATGAAAATCCTGAGGGAAGCAGGCCGGACTATCGGCCAAGGCTAAATACTACGATATCACCAATAGTGAACCAGTACCGTGAGGGAAAGGTGAAAAGTAGCGAGGTGATCGCGGTGAAATAGAACCTGAAACCATTTTGCCCACAAGGAGTCAGAGCTAAAGTACATAGATTTTCTATGTGCTTGGTGATGGCGTGCCTATTGAAGAATGAGCCAACGAGTTTGAGTACATAGCTTGTCTAAATCCTTTTAGGATGAAGGCTCAGCGAAAGCAAGTGTTAAAAGCGCGTTATGCTATGTGCTCGAGACCCGAAGCCAAGCGAGCTTGCCATGGCCAGGGTGAAGTCCACCGAAAGGCGGATGGAGGCCCGAACCCGTGAGCCGTGCAATACTCTGGGATGAGCTGTGGTAAGAAGTGAAAAGCTAATCGAGCTTGGTAATAGCTGGTTCTCCCCGAAATAGCTTTAGGGCTAGCCTAAGCATATATAACCTGCAGGGGTAGAGCACTGAATGGATTATCGTGGGTTTACTCAGGTAGTCCAATCAAACTCCGAATACTGCGGGCATGTGCTTGGAGTTAGACTGTGGGGGCTAAGCTCCATAGTCAAAAGGGAAACAGCCCAGATCTTTATCTAAGGTCCCTAATTTGAGCTAAGTGCAGCAAAGGAAGTAGAATCCCCTTGATAGTTAGGAGGTTAGCTTAGAAGCAGCTATCCTTCAAAAAGTGCGTAATAGCTTACTAACTAAGGAATTCTGCGCTAAAAATTCACGGGGCTGAAGCTCAATACCGAAGATAAGACTGAGCACATAAATTTTTATGTGCTCGGGGTAGGGGAGTATCCCTATTGCACTGAAGTTCCGCCGCAAGGTCGGGATGGAGCGATAGGGAGTGAGAATGTTGGCATGAGTAACCGCAATCCCGGTGAAAGCCCGGGACACCGAAAGCCTAAGGTTTCCTTGGCAATGACAATCAACCAAGGGTTAGGCGGGCCTAAGGCGTAGCCGAAAGGTGAAGCTGATGGACAGCCGGTTAATATTCCGGCCCCCGCGTACATAATTCTAAAGAAAGGACGGAGTTTAGTAGTCTGGGTGAGTTATTGGATTCTCATTATTCATCTAAGATTTTTCAAGGGTGAATAGAATGCTTTGTTTCGGCAGAGCAAACCTGGATGAGCAGGCTTCCTAGAAAAGTTTCTTTAGAAATTAATTGTGTGCGTGGTCCGTACCGTAAACCAACACAGGTAGGCTGGCGTAAGAGTGCCAAGGTGAACGGGTGAAACCTCGTTAAGGAACTCGGCAAAAAAGCGTCCGTAAGTTCGCAATATGGATTCCCCGCCCTCTAAGCTCGTGGAACAAAGATTTATTTTCAAATTTTAAATAGTGTTTAAATTCACTGATTTACAAAAGTTCAACGGGCATAGAGGGCGGGGTGCAACGAACGATCCCCTGGCGACTGTTTATCAAAAACATAAGTCCCTGCTTAACTCGTAAGAGGATGTATAGGGGCTGAGGCCTGACCAGTGCTGGAACGTCAACAGCGGCGGTTCAAGCACATAATTCGTTATGTGCTCGAGCTGACTGCTCGAAGCGCCAGTAAACGTCCGCGATAACTATAATCGTGTTAAAGTAGCGTAATCCCTTGCCACGTAAGTTGTGGCCCGCATGAAAGGCTTAACGACTGGGGGACTGTCTCAACGAGGAGCCCGGTGAAAATGCAATACCGGTAAAGATGCCGGTTACCTGCGGCTAGACGGAAAGACCCCGGGAGCTTTACTGTAGCTAGATATTGAATTTGGGTTTTGGATGCGTAGCGTAGAAGGGAGACTTTGAAGTCCCGCTTTCGGGCGGGGTGGAGTCGTCAATGAAACACCTTTCTTTTAAAACCTTTGTTCTAACTCTGCCTTTAGCGGAAGACAGTGTCTGGCGGTCAGTTTAAGTGGGGCGCTTGCCTCCTAAAAGGTAACGGAGGCGTTTAAAGGTCGGCTAACCAAGGATGGAAATCTTGGTGGTCGTGTAAAGGCACAAGCCGGCTTTACTGCAAGAGAGATAACTCGCGCAGTTGGGAAACCAGAACTTAGTGAACCGACCGTGGTTGGTAGAACCGCGGAAGATCATCAACCAAAAGTTACCCCGGGGATAACAGGCTAGTAGGGCCCGCGAGTCCACATCAACGGCCCTGTTCGGCACCTCGATGTCGGCTCATCACATCCTGGAGGTGAAGCAGCTTCCAAGGGTTTGGCTGTTCGCCAATTAAAGTGGTACGTGAGCTGGGTTCAGACCGTCGTGAGACAGGTCGGTCCCTAT